>JALYXJ010000487.1 GCA_030947165.1 Gemmatimonadota bacterium | reverse complement strand
GGTGTGGATGTGGAGATCAAGGTTCAGTAGCCGAAGAGCGCAGTTCAGCAGTCAACAGTACCAAGCAGGACCTGGCCCCAGAGCCATGCTCCGGCGGGTCCACAGTCCAACTGGCGATACGGCCAGTGACTCAGCGCAGAGGATTTTCTGAAATGATTGGCATCATCGGCAAGAAGCTGGGGATGACCCAGTTGTTCAACGACGCGGGGCAGCAGATCCCGTGCACCGTGATCGAGGCCGAGCCCAACTCGGTGCTCGCCGTCACGAGCACGTCGACGTTGAAGGCCGTGCAGCTCGGCGGGCTTGGGGCGCAGCGCACCGCGCGCGAGAGCGCGAAGGGTGAGCGTACGCCGCGCGGCCGCCGCGCCACGAAGGCGGAGCTCGGGCACGCCAAGAAGGCCGGGCTCGATGCCGCGCCGCGCGTCATCCGCAGCGTCCGGCTCGACGAGAAGGGGAACGCCAAGGTGGAGATCCCCAGCTACAACGTCGGCGACAAGATCGACGTCGGCGTCTTCACCGTGGGCGAGACCGTCAAGGTCACCGGCACCACGAAGGGACGCGGCTTCCAGGGCGTCGTGAAGCGCTGGAGCTTCGGCGGCGGGCCGAACACGCACGGCAACACGAAGCACCGCCGGCCCGGCTCCATCGGACCCGGCACTGATCCGTCGCGCGTCATCAAGGGCAAGAAGATGCCGGGCCACTATGGCGCCGAGCGGCACACCCAGATCGGCCTGCGGGTCGAGAAGGTGGATGCCGAGCGTAATCTGATCTACGTCCGCGGCGCCGTCGCCGGCCCGAAGAACGGGATCGTCGTCGTCCGGAAGCAGGGATAACCGATGCCAGACAACCAGACCAATCGCGCCTCGGCCTACACGGCGCTCGGCACCGCGCACACCGAGAAGGTGACGCTGCCCGAAGCGACGTTCGACGGGGTGATCAACATGCCGGTGATGCACCAGGCGGTGAAGGCCTTCATGGCCAACCAGCGCCAGGGCAACGCCTCGACCAAGATCCGCAAGTACGTCATCGGTGGAAACCAGAAGCCCTGGAAGCAGAAAGGCACCGGCCGCGCCCGTCAGGGCTCGACGCGCGCACCGCAGTGGGTGGGCGGTGGCACCGTGTTCGGCCCGACGCCGCGCCCGTACGACGAGTACGTGCCGCGGCAGGTCCGTGCGCTCGCCAAGAAGAGCGCGCTGAACGCGCGCGCCGCCGAGGGCGCGATCTACGTGATCGACGCCTTCAACTTCGACGCGCCGCACACCAAGTCGATCCTCTCGCTCGTGCGCCGGCTCGACGTCGCGGACAAGAAGGTGCTCGTGCTGACGGACGGCGTGAAGCCGAACGTCTTCCTGAGCGGCCGCAACATCCCGAACGTGCACGTCATGCCGTACAGCGACAGCTCGACGTATCACATCCTCTGGTCGGATGTGCTGCTCGTCGAGGCTGGCGCACTCGGCCAGACCCTTACGCCGATCGCCGAGGATGCCAAGGCGCCAGCCCTCAAGGCGAAGGTCGCGGCGCCCGCGAAGGCCGCCAAGAAGTCCACGGCGAAGGCCGCCAAGAAGTCCACCACGAAGGCATCCGGCGGTAAGAGCGCCACGAGCCGCGCGGCCGCGAAGCGCGCTGGCAAGGCTTCCGCCGCAAAGAAGACCACCGCCAAGAAGTCGGCGGCCAAGAAGTCCACGAAGAAAAAGGGGAAGTAACCGATGCCGACGCTTCATCGCACGATCGTGCGGCCGCTCATCACGGAAGCGAGCTCGGTCGCGTATCAGGACCGCGGGGAGTACCACTTCGAGGTGCATCCCGACGCCAACAAGCTGGAGATTCGCCAGGCCATCCAGACGCTGTTCGGCGTCAAGGTGACCGGTGTATGGACGTCGAACCACCGCGGGAAGGAGAAGCGCGTTGGGAAAAGCGTCGGCCGCAAGGCGCACTGGAAGCGGGCGATCGTGAAGCTCGCGGAAGGCGACAAGATCGAGATCTTCGAGGGCTAACGAGACATGCCAATTCGTCAATTCAAGCCGGTCACGAAGAGCAGCCGCTTCCGCTCGGTCTCGGATTTTGCCGAGATCACGACGCGGACGCCGGAGAAGTCGCTGCTCGAGCCGATCAAGAAGAGCGGCGGTCGTGACAACCACGGCCACATCTCGATGCGTCGCATCGGCGGCGGCCACAAGCGGAAGTACCGCATCATCGACTTCAAGCGCAACCGGCTCGGCGAGCCGTGCACGGTTCGCGAGATCGAGTACGATCCGAATCGCTCGGCGCGGATCGCGCTCGTGCAGTACGCGGACGGAGAGAAGCGCTACATCCTCCACCCGAAGGGGTTGAAGGTGGGCGACGTGATTGCCTCGGGCCCGGGCACGGACGTGCGGCTCGGCAACGCGCTGCCGCTCGGCGAGATCCCGCTCGGGACGGCCGTGCACAACATCGAGCTGAAGATGGGGAAGGGCGGGCAGATCTGCCGCTCGGCGGGGATGTCGGCGCAGGTGATGGCGAAGGAGGGCGACTACGTCACCCTTCGCATGCCGAGCTCGGAGGTGCGCATGGTGCACGTCCGCTGCCTGGCGACGATCGGGGAAGTGGGCAATGCCGAGCACGAACTCGAATCGTGGGGCAAGGCCGGCAAGAGCCGCTGGATGGGACAGCGCCCGAAGGTGCGGGGCGAGGTCATGAACCCGGTGGATCACCCGCACGGTGGACGGACGCGCGGCGGACGGAACGTCGTCAGCCCGTGGGGCAAGAAGGAAGGGGTGAAGACGCGCAACAAGAAGAAGCCGTCGCAGCGGATGATCGTCCGCGGCCGGAAGCGCGGCAAGGCCACGCAGTAATCCGGGATTGAGACCATGGCGAGAAGCGTAAAGAAGGGCCCGTTCGTCCAGGAGGCCCTCGTGAAGAAGGTGGGGCAGCAGAACAGCGCCGGCTCCAAGAAGGTGATCAAGACGTGGTCGCGCGCGAGCACGGTGCTCCCGGACTTCGTCGGCCACACCTTTGCCGTGCACAACGGCAACAAGTTCATCCCGGTCTATGTGACGG
>JALYXJ010000453.1 GCA_030947165.1 Gemmatimonadota bacterium | reverse complement strand
CACCATGATCGTGTGGTCGATCATCCAGCCGGCGATCGAGCTGGGCGGGCTCGCGTGGCGCGGACGCGCCGCGGTGGAACAGTCGCTCGCCACGATGAATCTCCGTGCGCTGGCGCTGGGAGCCACGGTCGTGACTGCGGGGGGGCTGTTCGTGCTCGCCTTCTTCACGTTCCACTTCGGCGGCTTCCACTACATCCACTCGCAGTTCCTGATCTCGTTCTTTCCGATCGATGGCGAGCATCGCACAGCGACAGTTCCCGTGTACCTGGAAGTCGCGCGTCGCTACTGGTGGGCGCTCCCCTCGGCATTTGTGGCCGAGCGCGGTCTGTTCATGCAGCGAACGTTCAACGTCCCGTCAGCTCCGCCGGACGTGTCCGTGACCGCCGAGGCGATTACAAGGCGCAAGGCGGCGAATCTGCACACGGCGCCTCCGCGGATCGCTGCACCGTACGCGAGGGTCATGCGCATGCACGTGCTCATCATCCTCTTCGGCGCCCTGCACTTTGCGCGGTTGGAGGGGTTCGCGGTGTACGCTTTCGTGTACGCCCTGTACTTCTTCCCCTGGCGTCTATTGCGCCGCGACGAGCCCCCGACGGCCATTCTGGACGCGTCGCGGCCGGGTACGGGGAGCGCCGTCCTCGGGTAATTGGCCCGCCGGCTTCAGTCCGCTACGGCGTATCCGGAGAAGTGGATGGTGGAAAAGATGATCGTCTGCGTGAGCTGGCTGTCCACGCTCGGCATCTCTTTCAGCAGCGTCTTGGTGTCCGGATCGATGTTCCACGCCGACAATGCGCCGTGGAATCGGGGAAGCCCGCAGCGGCCGTAGTCGATCGCTACAACGACCGGATGAGCGAATACGAAGTGATCGGCGTCGCCAGCCTTCACGTCGATCTCAAGGTAGTTCGACGCAGGAACGGTGAGGGTGAAGGAGGTGGGTGCAAGCACCGCGTTCGCCGGCACGACGACCCGGACGCCGCCTACCGAGAGCACGCCGCCGAGGGGGCCGATCAGCCCGCTGCTGATCTGGCTCGCCGGCACGGGGCAGGTGATCAGCGCCGCCGCCGCCCTCGGACAGGCTCCTGGTCGGCCCCGGATCCTTGCTGGGCCCGGTAGGAGTGCCGGAATCGCCTGCACGGCGTACGGCCACTTCGCTGTGTCGGAGAATCGGTCGCGGCAGATCGAGTGCCTGTGCGTGCTGGCGGACGTGGCCGAGGCCGAAGGGCAGATGCAGCACGCACGGATTCATCTCGAGCGTGGGCGGGCGATTGCCCTCGAGATCAACGCACGCCTCGAGCTCGAGCGCATCGAGGCACGATTGGCCACGCCGTAAGGCCGGATGATGGCCCCCGCCGAGATTCGATGACGCTCTCATGACACGGCGGCGGAGATTGGACGACGATCGATCGGACCGGATCACTTCCGGATCGGCGCACTCGTCATCCATCTCTCACCCCCACGCCTGTGTGTTCAGCGCAAACAGCCAGGTGGTGTTCACGCGGTTCCGGCAAGCGAGCAATCCACTGGAATGGGCCCCTCGTCGCCGCAATCAGTGCCGCGATCTTCCTCGCCGGCTGCACCGACTCGACGGCCCGCGTCATGACGGCGCCACGGGTTCTTCATGCGCTGACGCACGAGGACTCCGTGGAGCGGCGACATTTCCGGGCGAGCGCTGCTCCCTCGCACGCCCTGAGCGCCGCCGTCCCCGGGTGCGATCCGGCACTGACGGAGTGCCCGGCCGTCACAAGTATCGCGCCCTCGAATGGTCAGGGATACCTCCAGCCCGGTCCGATCACCATCCGGTTCGCCGGGCCCGTACGCTCGGTGACGCTTCGCGGCGACGGCGCCATCATGTGCAGCGGTTCGTACGGCACGCTCACTGGATACGATGAGGATGGCCGGCCAGTTGGTCAGACCGATCTGACCCTGATCGATCCCGCGGACTGCTCGCCTCCGGAGCTCCCCGACGACCTCACGTATGGCGCACAGGCAACGCTCGAGACCAGGAGCGTGATGAAGTTCGCCATCGTGTCGCCGATGAGTCCTCTCCAATTCCTCGTCATGGGAATCTGCTGCGTCTACGCCGGCCAGACCTACGCAGTCGACGTCGGGAGCGGGAACACCAACGGCATCCGCATCGTCAGGGCGCATGGGCCGAACCCCGGCCGGTCGTTCACCTTCGCGCGGAGCGAGCGAACGATCGTCCTCCAGGCGGCAGTCACCCCGGGGGAACCCGCGCCGGACGTGACCTGGGAGATCGTGGATGCGCCGAATGATCGCGTCAATTCCATCCCGCCGGCGCAACCGCCCAGGGGAGTCTCGACGTCGTTCACGCTGCCGAAACATGACCGCAGCCGATGGCCGACCGATCACCCCGGCGACGACGATCGGAAGCCGCTGACGTACGAGGTGACGGCTCTGTGGACGAAGGAGGGCGAGACGTACCGATCGGACCCGGTGACGGTCGGCCAGGATCAGATCGACACGATCCGCGAAGAGTATTACGAATTCGGCCTGACCACACTCGGCAGACACATTCCGACGCGAGATGAATTCGTCCCGTCGCCTCGCGTGCGCATCGGCGCCAACAACGGGGACTATCCATACGCCGTACTGGAGCCGGCCTTCATGGCCAAGCTCGTCGAGCTCAATGCGCTATGGGCAGGTGCCTGGCAGCTCAACACGATCTATCGAAATCCCAATCACAACCTCAACGGCCATATCTCGTCCAAGAACAAGTCGAAGCCGTCGCCCGTGACGTGGCACATGTGGGGGTGCGCCGCGGATCTGCAAACCTTCCCCGCAGACGGATCGGACAGACAGTACACCTTCTGGCATGCGCTCAACGACCTCGCGGTCGAGCGTGGTTGGGACACCGAGGACCTGGTCCACGCGAAGGTCGGGCACGTCCACGTGGAGCTCGACTGCCCATGACATGCGCTTACCTCGTCAGCACACCCAGAGAATGGAGCGAACGCATGCCAATCACCATCTGCCGACGCGTCACGCTCCTCTCCCTCTGTACGTTCGTCCTGCTCGGCATACCCTCGTCACTTCATGCGCAGGCGAGCGATCCCGTCAACGTCGATTCGCTGACCGCGGTGCTCGACTCACCCGATCTGGAAGCCCGCTCGGTGGCCGTGGCGGCGCTTCGCACGGTTGCCCCCTCCGCGCTGCCCGCGGCGACGCGGCTCAAGCTGATCGCCCTGCTGGAGCGCGAGGGAACAGCGGTGAGCCAGCCCCGCGCCGATGATGGGGAAGACAGCCCGGAAGGCACATACCGCACGCAGCTCGTGCGCGTCGTGGTCCGGCTGCAGGATCCGGCGTCGGCGCGCGGTCTCGCGCTCGTCGGCCTCTCCATCAACGCCGATGCACAGCGCCTCGTTGCCTCGCGTGGCGATGCAGCGGTTGCGCTGCTCGATGAAGCGGAGCGCGTGAATCCCGCGCTGGCCGGCGCGGTCGCGGCGACCCGCGGGCGCATGCTCGGTGAGTACGCGAGCCTGCTCTCGAAGGCCTCGCGTGCGACGATCCGCGCCGCCGTGCTCCGCACCGCGGCGACTGATCCGCTCGCGTTCGCCCGCGCGGCGCGGTTCGGCCGGCTCGTCGAGACGGCGCCGGTTGTCGCGCAGCTTTCCATCGAGGCGACCGACGATCTGACGAGATCGATTCTCGGCGATGCCGCCGATCAGCTGACGAGAATGCGAGCGGGGGCGACGACCGAAAGCATCCTGGACGGTCTCACCGCGTCGATCGCCGTGGTCTGCGACCAGGCGCAAGGTGCGCGTCACGGGGCCTGCGAGGCGATGACGCACCACGTTCAGTCGGCCTTCACCGATGTGCGCGCCGGCCGTCCGGCGGCCGCGCGCGCCACCCTGCTCGCGCTCGCGACGAGGGCCGACGCCGCGGCTCGCCAGGGAGCCATCACCGTGATGGAAGGCACGATGATCTCCGGTACGGCGACGTACCTGACGACGCGCTTCTGACTACGGAGCGTCTTCCAGTGGCTTATTCCCCATACGGGATCCAGATGTTCTTCACCTGCGTCGCCTCACGCAGGAATTCACGACCCTCGCCGTCATCGACCGAGCGCCAATCCCGCGTGTCCCACTCGGCGAACGTACGCTTCATGTTCCCCGCGCTCGCAAGCTCAACGGCTCGCACGCCCTCGCGACTGCCGAAGTACCACACTGCGTCCACGTCGTCGTGCTCGGCGAGCGTCTTCGCCAGCGAGTCCCTGGGCCCGGTGACGATATTCACCACTCCAGCTGGCAAATCGGAGGTGTCGAGCACCTGATAGAAGTCCGTCGCTGCAAGCGGCGACTTCTCCGACGGCAGCGCGATGACGGTGTTGCCCACCGCGATCGCCGGCCCGATGAGCGATACGAGCCCGAGCAAAGGAAACTCGTCGGGCGCCGCGACACCGATCACGCCGATCGGCTCGTTCATCGCGAGCGCTACGCCGCGCAGTGGAACCTGGTGTACCTGCCCGTCGTACTTGTCGGCCCACGCGCCGTAGGTGAACAGACGCCGGACCGCCGCCTCCACCTCGGCGACGCCATCCCCCCCCGTCATCGCCGAGATGCGCGCCGCGAGCTCGGTGGAGCGCGCCGCCAGATTCTCGGCGATGTAATACAGGATCTGCGCGCGATTGTGCCCCGTGGCCTTCGACCATCCAGGCAGCGCCGCGTGAGCGGCCTCCACGGCATTGCGAATGTCTTTGCGGTTACCTTCGCCGACTTCGCCGAGCACGCGGCCGTCGGCACCCACGATGCGCGTCGAATAGCCGGAGTCGGGACGCGCCTGCTTGCCGCCGATGAACAGCTTGGCGGTGCGATCGACCAGGGGCGCGCGATCGGGATCGTCAAACTCCGCCGCTCGCTTGATCGGCTTGACGGCGGATCTGGCGCTGCCTCGGCCACCCGCCTTCGCGGCGCGGCCGGCGGCGAGATCGTCGGTGGACTCCTCGGCCCGGTCGCGCTTCAGGTACTCGTACATGCCTTCGCGGCCCCCCTCGCGCCCGAACCCGGACTCGCGATACCCCCCGAATCCCGCCGCGGCGTCGAACAGGTTCGTCGAGTTGATCCACACCACACCGGCCTTGATCTTGGGCGCGATGTCGAGCGCGAGATTGATCGACTCGCTCCACACCGATGCAGCCAGGCCGTATTGCGTGTTGTTGGCCAGCGCGACCGCCTCGCTGGGTGTCCGGAAGGTCATCGCGACGAGCACAGGCCCGAAGATCTCCACCTGCGCGATCGTCGACGACGGCTGCACGTTGGTGAACAGCGTGGGCGGATAGAAGCTTCCCTCGGTTGGGCAGGCCCACGACGGCTGCCACATGTCCGCACCTTCGTCGCGACCAGCCGCCACGAGCGACTGAATGCGCTCGAGCTGCACGGGTGCGACGATCGCGCCCATGTCCACCGCCTTGTCGAGCGGAGAGCCGAGGCGCAGGGTCTCCATCCGCGCGCGCAGCTTGGCGTAGAGCCGGTCGGCGATCCCCTCCTGCACGAGCAGCCGCGAGCCGGCGCAGCACACCTGGCCCTGGTTGAACCAGATCGCATCCACGACGCCTTCCACCACGGAGTCGAGGTCCGCGTCGTCGAACACGATGAACGGCGACTTGCCGCCGAGCTCCAGAGACAGCTTCTTGCCGGAGCCGGCCGTGGCCTTGCGAATGATGCGTCCGACCTCGGTGGATCCGGTGAACGCGATCTTGTCGATGTCCGGATGGTCGACGATCGTGGCGCCCGTGACGCCGTCGCCGGTGACGATGTTCAGCACGCCGGCCGGCAAACCGATCGACTCCGCGAGCTCGCCGAACACGAGCGCGGTGAGCGGGGTGAATTCCGCCGGCTTGATGACGATCGTGCAGCCCGCCGCGAGCGCTGGCGCGACCTTCCACGCCATCATCAGCAGCGGAAAGTTCCAGGGAATGATCTGGCCGACGACGCCGGCGCCATGGTAGCCGTCGAACTCGCTTTCCATCAGCTGCGCCCAACCGGCGTGATGATAGAAGTGACGGGCGACGAGCGGCACGTCGATGTCGCGCGTCTCGCGGATCGACTTGCCGTTGTCCATCGACTCGAGCACGGCGAGCATGCGCGAGTTGCGCTGCACGGCGCGCGCGAGCGCGTACAGGTAGCGTGCGCGCCCATGTCCGCCGAGTGCCTGCCACGCCGGAAGCGCCTTGCGGGCGGCCTTCACGGCCGCGTCGACGTCGCGCTTGGAGCCCTCGGAGACCTGCGCGAGCTTCTTCCCCGTGGCCGGGTTCATCACCTCGAAGGTGGCCGAGGGCTTGGTCCATGCGCCGCCGATGAAGTGGCCGAACTTTCCGTCGTGCCGCTCGAGCCACTCGCGAGCGGGCTTGTCCCCCTCCGGCGCCGGCCCGTACTCCATGGTGTCGTAGATCTCTCGCACGGATGTCATGTTACACCATGGGATGACGGTGCGCCGCGGAGTAGCGCCCGGTGACAAAATGCTCGAGTTGTCGCTCGATGTCGGTGAGCAGCGAGCTCGCGCCGAAGCGGAAGAGATCGGGCTTCAGCCAGCTGTCGCCCAGCTCGTCCTTCATGAGATAGAGGTACTCGAGCGCGTTCTTGGCCGAACGGATTCCGCCCGCCGGCTTGTAGCCGACGGCGGAGCCCGTCTGCTGGAAATACTCGCGGATCATCCGCACCATGACGAGGCTGAACGGCAGCGTGGCGTTCACCCCTTCCTTGCCGGTCGACGTCTTGATGAAGTCGGAGCCGGCCATCATCGCCACCATGCTCGCGCGCGCCACGTTCCCCAACGTCGCCAATTCGCCAGTGGCCAGAATAGCCTTCATGTGCGCGTCGCCGCACGCGGCTCGGAACAGCTTCACTTCATCGTAGAGCGCCTGCCACTTGCCGGTGAGCACATGGCCGCGCGTGATGACGATGTCGATCTCCTTGGCGCCCGCGGCGACCGACGCGCGGATCTCGCGCACCCGCTCCTCGAGCGGCGAGAGACCGGCGGGAAAACCGGTCGACACGGCGGCCACGGGAATGCCGGTTCCGCGAAGGGCGTCGACGGCCGTCGGCACCATCGCGTGATAGACGCACACCGCGCCGACGTGCAGATCCACGTCGCCCATGCCCATCGCGTCGAGCAGATCCTTGCGGACGGGATGCGCGGCCTTGGCCGACAACCGGCGCACGTTGCCGGGAGTGTCGTCGCC
>JALYXJ010000399.1 GCA_030947165.1 Gemmatimonadota bacterium | reverse complement strand
TCGCGCACGTCGCTCGTGACGAATGCCGGTTCGAGCGTGAGCGTGGCTGTGCCGGCGATTGCCTGCTCGCCCCCGAGGTCGCGCCGGAGCGCGTACACGGCCTGCTTGAGCGCATGCCGGGCCCGCTCGGTGTCGCTCTCGGGCCAGAGACAGGCGAGCAGCTTGTCGCGCGTCACGCCCGAGGCGCCGGCGGCGGCGAGCACGGCGAGGAGGGCCAGGCGGCTGCGCTGCGCCGCCGCACCAGCCACCGGTGCGTCGCCATCGACGAGCGTGAGCCCTCCGAACGTGAGCAGACGAAGCAACGGGACCTTGGGCCGCGGACTCGACGAGCGCCTGATGGTCGAACGACCGGCGCCCGTCAACATGATCGCACGGACTTCACGGACGCAAGCGATCCACGCGTCCCACCGCCGGCCGGCGACGACGTCGATACCTTTGTGATATGCCATCGACGCGAGCCCTGCATACCGTCCGCGCCGCAACGTCACTCGCGAGCGCGCGTCCCGCTTACGCGGCCGGCGTACGCGCCGCAGTCGTGACCGTGATCCCGCTCGTCGTCGACGCGCTGCTCGGCACCGGCGGGGGCACGTGGATGAGCCTTGGTGGATTCAACGTGGCACTGTCGGATCGCGGTGGTCCCTATCGTATCCGGGCGGCGACGATGGGGGCTGTGGCAGTCGCCTGCGCCCTGGCGATGATGCTCGGAACGCTCGCGAGCGAACACGTGGCCGTCGCAATTCCTCTCACCTTCGCCCTCGCGCTTCTGGCCAGCCTGGCGCGCGTGTGGGGGCTCGCCGGCGCAAGCGTGGGCGGGGCCGCGCTCACGGCGTACGTCATCGCCCTCGCATATCCACCGGCGAGCATGAGCGAGGTGCTCACCCGGCCCGCGTTCGAGATCGTCGGCGGGTTGCTGGCGATGGCGATCGCGCTCGTCCTCTGGCCGCTGCAGCCATACAAGCCGGCCCGCCTCGCCGTCGCCGCGGGCTACCGCGCGCTCGGCGACTATGCCGAGTCCGTCGCGCAACACATGGAGGCGGAGACAGCCGGAGTTCGGTCGGAGCTGCCGGCCGGAAGCCCGACGGTGCGCATGGCGCTGGAGAATGCGCGCGCCGCGCTCACGCAAGGACGCCGGGGGCGTCCAGGCACGAGCGGCCGCGAACAGCGCCTCGTGGTGCTCGAGGAGGTGGTCGATCAGCTCTTCGGCCACGTGGTGGCAGTGGCGGACACAGTCGACTCCATCCGGCGAGATGCGCGACTGCTGGAGGCCGATGGCGCAATTGCCGGCGCGATTCATGGGCTCGTTGCGAGCGTACGGCTGCTCGCGCAGGCCGTGGAGGCGGAGGAGGATGCGCCATCGGTGGACATCACGTGGAGCGGCGCGCAGCTGAAGGACGGCCTGCCTGCTCCCGGCGGCTCCGCCACCGACACCACGATCGAGCAGTACCGTCACGCCGCCGCCATCCTGGATCGTGCTGCGCAGTATGCCGGCGTGGCTGCGCAGACCGTCGCCGCGCTGAACGAGGGACGCGCGCGCGAGCCGACCGTTCGCGAGCCGGTCACCGAGGATATCGAGGAGAAACTGTCGCCGCTGGCGACGCTACGCTCCGTGGTGGCCCCGGACTCGGTGATTCTCCGCTATGCGCTGCGCGTGGCGGTCGTCACCACGCTCGCCGTCGTGCTGGCCGAGCTGCTGCACATCAAGCGCGGCTACTGGATGACCATCACGGCCATCGTCATCCTCCAACCCTACACCGGAATCACGACGCAGCGCGCGCTGCAGCGGGTGATCGGCACAGTCGTGGGAGCGCTGATCACGGCCGCGCTCGGCGCCCTGTTCCACGATCCACGGGCAATCCTGGTGTTGTCGTTCGTGTTCGCCGCGGCGTGCGTGGCGCTGCTGCCGGTGAACTACGCGGCGTTCAGCGTGTTTCTCACGCCGACGTTCGTGCTGCTCGCCGAGGCAAGCGCCGGCGATTGGCACCTGGCAGGCACGCGGGTGGTGAACACGCTGCTGGGGGGTGCGCTCGCGCTGCTCGGCGCACGACTGCTGTGGCCGAGCCCGGAAATAGCGCGGATGCCCGGGTATCTGGCCGCCACGCTCCAGGCCAATCGCGACTACCTGCGTTCCGTGGTGGAGCGGTTCGACGACCGGAGCGAGCCATCGGGGGCGACCGTCCGCGGCGCGCGGCGGCGCATCGGGCTCGCGACGGTGAATGCCGAGGAGTCGTTCCAGCGTCTGCTCGGCGAGTTCACCGGAACGTCGAGCGACCTTTCGCCGGTGCTGACGCTGCTCACCTACACGAGGCGTCTCACGGCGTCGATCGCCGCGCTCGCGCTCACGCGCCACACCGCGCCGGGCGCGTCGTCCGCCGCGCTCGTTCCCTTTCTCGGCTCGGCCACGCTCGTGCTCGACGACCTCGCCGACTCGATCCTGGATGCACGACCGCCCGCGCCATTGCCGGCGCCGGCGGAGGTGGACGAGCGGACGGTGCTGATCGTACGCGCCCGGGTCGATCGATTGGCCCGTCAGATCCGGCTCCTCCACGATGCCGTCGCCCGGTGGACCGGAGGCTGATCGCCGCCGGTCAGCGCGCCGCGGCCGCCGGAATCTGGCTCAGTCGACGCTTGGCGCTCTGGAACGCCGGGGTGTCGGTGCGCAGGCCGGTGAGCCGGTTCGCGTTCTCCTGGAGCATGCGCTGAATGTCGGCGATGCGATCCTGCGTGCCGGGGTGATCGGCAAACCACGCGCTCGCTGCGCCGCCGCCGCTCTGCTGTTCCTCGGCGAGGAGCTTCTGGAAGAAGGTGAGCATGCCGCGCGGATTGATCCCGGCGTTGATCATGTTGTTGAAGCCGCCCTCGTCGGCCTGCACCTCGTCGGCGCGGCTGAATTTGGCGAACACCGCGGTGCCGCCGACCTGGATGGCGGCGGCCGCGACCTGATTGTTGCAGACGCCGGTGAGGGCGCAGGCGATGCCGACACCAACGTTGGCACCCTGCGCCTGCACCATCTGCTTCACGGAGTGCCGGCGGACGACGTGCTCGATCTCGTGCGCGAGGACGCCGGCGAGTTCGCTCTCGTTGCTGGCACGGGAGAGGACGCCGCGATTCACGTAGATGTACCCGCCGGGCAGCGCGAAGGCGTTGATGACCTCCGTGTTCACGACGGCGAACCGCCAGTCGAGATCTGCGCGCGAGGTGCGGCTCGCAATGGACCGGCCGAGCGAGTTCACGTAGGCGTTGACGGTGGCGTCGTTGAGGATGGGCAGCTGGGCATTCACCTGCTGCGCCTCCTGCGCGCCCATGTCGACTTCCTGCTGCTGCGAGATGCCGCCGCAGGCGGCAAGGGTCGCGCAGGCAACGAGGCCGGCAGCGAGGCGCGGTATGGAACGAGTGAGGGACGTCATTGGAAGCTCTCTGTGCGTCGTTGTATTTCGCGGACGTGTTCCTCCGCGGGTGGGACCGAACGGACTCGTCCTAAGGCACGACCTGCGCCAGTCCGGCGCGAACAAATCCGGCGTCCGCGTACGGGCTCAGCAGGCGTTGGTCAAGAGCTAGCGAGGTTGTGCCGCGGAACACAGTTTCTCCGCATCCTTTCCCACAGTGGAGCCGCCTCATGGCCGCCGACGACAAGAATTCCATCTCTCGCCGCACCTTCGTCCTCGACACCGCCGGCGCGGCGGCGGCGTTCGCCTTGGCGCCGATGATCGTGCCGCGCCATGTGCTCGGCGGCGTGGGTTATACACCCCCGAGTCGCACGCTCAACATCGCCATGGTCGGCATCGGCGGGATGGGGATGAGCAACATGGAGGTGTTCGTCAACGCCGGAGAGAATATCGTCGCCATCTGCGACGCCGACTTCGGCTACGTGGAGTGGTCGCTCGCGGGCCGACTCCAGCCGCGGCAGGGGCAG
>JALYXJ010000373.1 GCA_030947165.1 Gemmatimonadota bacterium | reverse complement strand
GCCGTATATCGCGCGCCGTCGGACGCCGAGCCGGTGTTGAGGTAGCGCATGCCGGCGGCGACTTCCTGGAGAAGGCGGTAGGCCACCTGCTGCACGCTCTCCTGCTCGTTGCGCATCTCGGACACGATCGCGTTGTTCTGCTTTCCCGCGCGCTGGAGCGCGTAGCCGGCGAGCGTGCCCGCGGCGAGGATCAGCGCCACCGTGATGCCGAAGCCGACCCAGAGGCGATGCTTGATCGTCCCGAGAATCCTCATTGGGCGACCCGCGCGATCACGACCGGCTTGTTCACGGCGTCATGCTTCTCGTCGAACGCGATGGCACCGGCCACCCCCGGCATCGGCGGGCGTCCATTGCCGATCGACTCCACATAGTCGCGAATCTTCGCGCGGTCCCGGCCCACCTCGGCCGCGCCGCGCCCGATCAGCATCGCCGCGTCGTAGGCGAGCGCGGCGCGCTGATCCGGCTCCTCCTTGAATGCCTGGGCGTAGGCGTCGATGAACTTTCTCGCCTCGGTCGACGTGGCGCGCCGCGCGAGGAAGAAGGCGGTGTACCGAACCCCGGGAAACTCCGCCGCATTGGCCTCGAGGCCGGACGTCGCGTCGCCTCCAATGAGCGGCGTGGTCACCCCGGCCGCGCGCATGGCGCGCAGGGCCAGGAGCGCATCCTCCTGACTGCCGGGAAAGAGCAGCACGTCCGGTTTGAGCAGCTTGAGGTAGCCCGCGTACGCATCCCACGCCGTGGCGCCCTGGAGGTACGGGTCGCGCTGCACGATGACGCCATTGCCCTGCTTGTACGTCTCCGTGAATGACTTCGCCCAGTCCTTTCCGTAGGAGTCGTTGCGGTAGATGATGCTGGCGCGCCTGGCCTTGAGTGAATCGAGGAGGAACCGCGCGACGGCGCGGCTCGACTGCACGTCGCTCGGGCAGACCCGGAACAGCCAGCGGTTCGCGCCGCTCAGCGCGGGGCTCGTCCCAGTGGGCGAGATGGTCACCACGCCATCGCGACCGGCGTTCTTCGTGTCCGCGTACTCATCGATCGCGGCGAGCGTGGTCCCGCTCTCGGGATGACCCACCACGCCCACGACCAGCGGGTTGTTCTTGAAGGTGTCGGCGATCCTCACCGGATCGCTGACGTCGGGCGCGCCCTTGACCATCTGGAACTTGGCGCCGCTGAGCTTGTCCCCGTACTGCGCGTTGAGGTGCGCGACAGCCAGCTCCACGCCGTTGTAGATCGACTGCATTCCGGCGCGCTGCGGGTTCAGCGCCACCGCGATGCCCACGTCGCCCCCCGCGCCGTCGCGACGCGAGCAGCCACCGAGCACGAGCGGCACGGCGAGCGCGAGCACACGAAAGCCAGCCACGTGGCGTGGTCGGTGGAGATCGAGGTGCATTCGACGGATTGGAGGGCGATGTTCTCGGGCCGCGTCGCCCTTGAAGCTGTCTGTGCAGCGGTGCACAGACACTGGACGACCGTTCACGAGAGAAAGTATCGGCAGCCGCGGCTGTGACTTGGAGCGGACCCCGCGCTATCTTTCGCGCGCCGCCGCCCGCCGTCCCTCGCCCGATCGCCCATGGCTACCGTTCCCTCGTCAACCGCCGGCGACGCCGCCCCCCCTCCCTGGGTCGGCGTCATCATGGGAAGTCGCAGCGACCTTCGCGTGATGACCCACGCGGTGGACGTGCTCACCGCCCTCGCGATCCCGCACGAGGTCCGCATCGTCTCTGCGCATCGGACTCCGGATTGGATGTTCGAGTATGCGTCCGCCGCGGAGTCGCGCGGGCTGGAAGTGATCATCGCCGCCGCCGGCGGGGCCGCGCACCTCCCAGGCATGATCGCCGCCAAGACCATCCTGCCCGTCCTCGGCGTGCCCATCCCCGCGACGGTGTTGAACGGAGTGGACGCGCTCCTCGCGATCGTGCAGATGCCCAAGGGGGTGCCGGTCGGCACGCTGGCGATCGGGGAGCCGGGCGCGGCCAACGCCGCGCTGCTGGCGGCGTCGATCGTCGCCGCGAGGCACCCGGACGTCCGCACGCGGCTGCGCGC
>JALYXJ010000130.1 GCA_030947165.1 Gemmatimonadota bacterium | reverse complement strand
GGTGGAGCTCGAGCGGGGCGACGTTCGCGTGGCTGTGCTGGCTGGCAACTCGGCAGCGATTCGGGCTGGCAGCGGCCCCGGTCTCCCCTATCCCTCCCGAGCGAGCGCGTCACTCCGGCGCGCTGTGACCGCGTATGACGCCAATCCGGCGGCCGCGGGCGCCCTGGACGCGGTGCTCGCCGCCACGGACCGGCAGAGCACGATCACGCTCTGGCATCTGCTACAGCGCGAGTCGCCGGCTGCGCGCGCTCGAGTGTACGAGCGACTCGCGTCGCTCGCGCCACCGCCGGCGTCGGTCACGCGCGACCGTGTGCTGCGCGGCGAGAGTGACGCGCTCCAGCGCTGGCGGACGGAGCTTCAGCCGGAGTGGGTCACCGAGCCGCCGCGGTGGAAGCACCTGTTGAACAACCTGCGACGGCTGCGGTGAGTGGCGTCTTGTCGTCCTGAGGGAGCGAAGCGACCGAAGGACCTGCACGTGCAGGTCCTTCGCTGCGCTCAGGACGACATATACCTCACTTCGTGTCGCTCGATTTCTTCTCGTCGCCAACGTCGCCGAGGAGGCCGCTCTTGCTCACCAGCTGCGCGGCGAGCACGGTCTGGATGACGCTGGCGATCTGATTCGTCGCGGAGTTGGCGGCGCCGCCAGCCTCACCGCCCGAGATCGTGATGAGCCGCGCTTCGGCGAGCGCATCGGCGATCTGGGGCGCGATCACCGGAAGCATCTCGATCTGGCGATACCGGAAGTAGCTCTCCCCGCCCATGGCGATCGCCTTGTTGACCTTCTCGATGCTCTCGGCTTGCGCCGCGGCGACGGTCTTGATGGTGATCGCCTGCGCTTCGGCGGCCGCCTGTGCACCGATCCGCACCTTCTCCGCATCGGCGCGCGCCTGGGCGATCTGGGTTGCGTCGAGCTCGGCGGTGCGCTGCACCCCCATCGCCTCCTGTCGCTTGGCCTCGGCCTGCGCGATGAGCGCCGCATTGGACGCCTTCGTCTGCTCGAGCTCACGCTGCCGGTCGGAGATGATGCGCTCGGCCTCGATGGTCGCTTCTTTCGCACGGCGCGCCTGCTGCGCCTGCACGATGTCGGCAGTGGCCTGCGCTTCGGCGGCCGACATGCGTCGCCGAGCCTCCGCGACCTCGCTCTGGACGACCTTGATGTTCAGGGAGTTGAAGATCAGTCCGAGGTCGGTGAGCTCGCGCGAGCACGCCTTGCGGATGATCACGGCGAGGGGATCGTCCTCGTCCTCGAGGATGTCCACGCCGCCGCTCACGACCGCGGGAAGCGGACGCGGTGCGGCGGCAACCAGCGCGGCCGACGCGGACGCGCCTGCCGAGAGGGCGCGTGACGGACCCTTGGCGGAGAAGAGCTGGTCGTGGGTGAGCAGGTTGATGGCACGCCGCGCTGAGCTCGACAGCAGGTCGGTGAGCGTGTTGACCTGGTCGGCATCGGGCTTGGCGAAGAAGCGGTTCGCGGCCGTCTTGATGAGTTGATCGGTGTCGCCCACGGAGACGATCGCGCTGGCGAGTACACGCACCTTGATCGGCTGGGGTGTGCCGTTCTCATCGAGGTCGGCTGTCTGGTCGGTGATGTCGAGGTCGACGTTGATCACCTTGCTGGAGATCGTCGTGCCCGTGGTGAGCAGGGGGATCTCCTTGGACTTGCCGGGCCCGCGGTAGATGACGGTGCCGCCGGCCAGCCAGCTCACGAGCCGGATCGTTCCCGCCTCGACGTTTCGCAGAAAGGACGCAACGATGGCCGGCAGCACGACGAGCACGCCGATCACGACGGCGGCGACGATGATCAGGATGTTCATGGGGAGGGGGAGGGAATTGAGAAGGAGGGTCAGCGATCGGTGACACGCACGACACACGAGCCGCGGGCCGGATCGATCTCCGAGATGCGCACCAGGTCCCCGGTGCGAATGCGTACGCCGCGCGATCGGCCGTCGGCGTCGAGCGTGGCGAGAAGTTGCACGACCTGGCCGTCGACGTCGACCGCGACGAGGCCGCATCCGTCCGCGTCGAAGCCGGTCACGGCCCGGGCGTCGTCCTCGATCGCGCTGTCGAGCGTGACGGCTGGCTGTGACTCGAATCGGAACAGGAAGCGCCACAGCGGCCCCACGAGCAGCGCCTCGAACGCGACAGCGGCGAGCACACCAGCCGCCAACCGCCATGGCTCGCCGAGCGGCGCAGCGAGGAGTCCGCCAGCGCCGAAGCCGACGAGCCCCGCGAAGAGCACCCGTGGCGAGAGATAGGACAACAGCCGTGAGCCGACGTGCTGCCCGTGACCGGCGTGTGCGTGATGCGCACCGTGGTGGGCGTGGCCGACGTGGCCGGCGGCACCGCTGTGGCCTCCGCCGTGACCATGCGATCCTGCGTGCCCGCCGTGCCCACTCTGGCCGCCGTGCGACAGGCCACCCAGCGCCATCACCGCGAGTCCGGTGCCCCCTGTCGCCAGAGCGACGAGGTAGAAGTCCATGATGAAGTAATATCACTCTCGTCGCGCGCCGCGGACAGCACCCTCGCGTCGCCGGTCGTCGCAAGGCAGTTTATCGGCATGCCAGCATCCGGACACGCGGCGGTGGCGCGCATGCCAGTGGTCACGATCGACTACCCCTCCTGGGTGGCCGACGTGGTGGACTACGATCGGCCGTACGGGAGCGACCTGGCGAAGATGCGCCTCGCGATCACCCTGTCGCGCGAGAACGTGGAGCGCGGCACCGGCGGGCCGTTCGGCGCCGCGGTGTTCGAGCGCGACACCGGACGTCTCGTCGCAGCCGGCATGAACAGTGTCGTGCGGCTGGGAAACTCCACCCTGCACGGTGAGATGATGGCGTTCATGATGGCGCAACGGGTCACCGGCGCCTTCTCGCTCAGTCTCCCGGGCCTGCCGGTGCACGAGCTCTTCACCTCGTGCGAGCCCTGTGCGATGTGCCTCGGTGCAACGCTCTGGAGTGGCGTGCGCCGCCTGGCATATGGCGCGGGCCGGGAGGACGCGCTGCGCATCGACTTCGAGGAAGGACCGGTGTTCCCGGCGTCGTACGAGTACCTCGAGGAGCGCGGGATCGAGATCGTCCGCGATCTGCTGCGTGACGAGGCGCGGGCCGTGCTCGAGCTGTATCGTGCGCGGAACGGCACCATCTACAACGGCTGACGATGCTCACACGATGACGACGACCTCCGACAAGCCGGCGCGGCGCATCGCGAGCGCGCCATCGCTGAACCAGGCGATTCTCGCCGACGCCACGGCCGACCTTCGCGACGCGAACCTCGAGTTCGCCCGTCGCCATCCCGGCGATCCAGCCGGGCGGCAGCCAGTGCACACGGTGTACGGCGGCGCGCAGCTCTTCGGCGCCGATGCGGCCGCGAAGATCGGCGGCGTCGCGCAACGGGCCATGGAGGAATACGCGCCCACGCCGGCCATCCTCGGCGCCGCGCTGGGCATTCAGGAGCATCCGTCGCTCGACACGGTGCACGCCCGCGTGCGCGAGAAGCTCGGGCGCGAGGCGGTGGAGGATTTCCGCATCGACTTCGAGGACGGCTACGGGAATCGCACCGACGAGGAAGAGGACCATCATGCGGTGGTGGTCGGCGAAGAGCTCGCGCGAGGGATGAAGGAGCGCTCGCTGCCACCCTTCATCGGCATCAGGGTCAAGACGCTCACCGAGGAGCTACGCGGGCGCAGCATGCGCACGCTCGACATCGTGCTCACCACGGTGGTGGCCAAGGCCGGCGCCCTGCCGGACAACTTCGTCGTCACGATCCCCAAGATCACGATCGCCGAGCAGGTCAGCTACACCGTGGCGGTGCTGCGCCAGCTCGAGCGCACGCTCGGGCTGCCGAAGGAATCTCTCCGCTTCGAGGTCATGGTCGAGACGCCGCAGATCGTCCTCAGCCACGACGGCAGCTCGCTGCTGCCCCGCCTCGTGGAGCTGTCGGAGGGACGGCTCTCCGCCGCGCACTTCGGCACGTACGACTACACGGCATCGCTGAACATCACGGCGGCACACCAGCGGATGGGCCATCCGGCGAATGACTTCGCGAAGCAGTTCATGCAGGTGGCGCTGGCCGGCACGGGGGTATGGCTGTCCGATGGATCGACCGCGGTGCTCCCCGTCCCGGTGCACCGCGCGGCGGCGGGGGCGACGCTCTCCAATGCGCAGATCGCCGAGAATCGGGCCGCGATGCATGATGCGTGGCAGCTGCACTTCGACGACGTGCGCCATTCGCTGGTGGGCGGCTTCTATCAGGGGTGGGACCTGCATCCCGCGCAGCTCGTGACGCGCTATGCCGCGCTGTACGCCTTCTTCCTCGAGGGGATCGAGGCCGCGGGGGCGCGGCTCCGGAACTTCGTGGACAAGGCAGCCCAGGCGACGCTCGTGGGCAACGTGTTCGACGACGCCGCGACCGGGCAGGGGCTCCTCAACTTCTTCCTGCGCGGAATCAACTCCGGTGCGGTAACGGAAACCGAAGCGCTGCGCATGACCGGGCTCACCGAGGAGGACTTCCGCGGCCGCTCGTTCAGTCGCATCATGGGCTCGCGCACGGCCGCGACTGCGTCAGCCGATCGGTGATCACGGCCACGGCCCCATCGTGACAGCCTGGAGCTGGGAGCTGCTCGATCTCGCGGCCCGCTGGATACACGTGATCGCGAGCATCATGTGGGTCGGCAACTCCCTGCTCTTCATCTGGCTCGACAAGACGCTCCAGCCGTCGCAGCGCGGCGGCGAGGGGATGCAGGGGGAGACCTGGCTGCTCCACAGCGGCGGCTTCTACTTCGTGGAGAAGACGCAGCTCGTGGGACAGCCGCTCCCGCACCCGCTGCACTGGTTCAAGTGGCAGGCGTACACCACCTGGATCAGCGGCGCGGCGCTCCTGCTCGTCGTGTACTACCTGGGTGGTCGAGCCGCGCTCGAAGATCCCGCCGTTGCGTCATTGAGCCACCGTGC
>JALYXJ010000328.1 GCA_030947165.1 Gemmatimonadota bacterium | reverse complement strand
AAAGGCGGCACCTTCACGGCGATCTGCGCGCAGAGCAACACCGCCTCGATCATGCTTGCCGCATCCGCGATCCCCTGCCCCGCGATGTCGAGCGCGGTGCCGTGATCCGGCGACGTTCGCGGAAATGGCAGGCCGAGCGTGACGTTCACGGCGGCGCCGAAGGACGCGACCTTGATCGCCGTCATCCCCACGTCGTGGTAGGGCGCGATCACTGCGTCGAATGCGCCGCGCATCGCGCGCACGAACACGGTGTCGGCGGGAAAGGGCCCGGCGAGACCAGCCGCGCGGGCAGCGGGAGTGAGGAGCTCGTCATCCTCCGTGCCGAAGCGGCCGCCGTCGCCGGCGTGCGGATTGAGCGCGCAGAGCGCGATGCGAGGCTCGGCGATGCCGAACCAGTCGCGCAGCCCGGCGCGCGTCACGTCGGCGGCTGTCGCGATGGCACGGGCCGTCAACACGCGCGGCACGTCGCGCAGCGGAACGTGGGTCGTCGCCAACACGACGCGCAGTGGATTCGGCGAGCCGGCGCTCGGTCGGGTGGCAGCCAGCATCATGGCCACCGGGCGACCGGTGCGCGCCGCCAGCAGCTCGGTGTGACCGGGAAAGTCGTAGCCGCCGGCGAGCAGCGCGTGCTTGTCGAGTGGGGCTGTGACGATGCCGTCGACCTCACCGTTCATCGCGAGCTCGATCGCCCGGTCGACCGCCAGGCCGGCAAGGCGGCCGGCCGCCGCAGAGGACTGCGCGGGGGACCACGCGCCGATCTCCACGTCGACGGCGGTGGCGACACCGCTCGGCCCAACCACGAGCAGGTCCGCCGCCGCTCGCACGCGCGCATCGGCGCGGGCCGCGGCCACGATCTCCGGACCGATGCCGCGGGGATCGCCGATCGTGACGGCGAGCAGCGGCCTGGCGCGCCGCATCACCCGCTGCCGATCGTCAGGGCGCCGGCTGCGCCGGGGGGGAAGCCTGCGGAATCACCGTGATGGCCTCCGCGTTGACCGCCACGTACGTCTGCTTGCGCAGGCTGTCCATGAGCCGCTTGATGCCACCCTCTTCGGCGAGGCGCGCCCGGAAGCGCTCCTTCACCTCGGCCAGCGTGAGATCGCCGCCCGTTTCGACGGAGGCGATCTGTGCCACGACGAACTTGGCCGGCACCGTCCCGTTGCCCGGGATCTGGAAGACGACGTAGTCCTTGGCCTTCTTGTCGGCGAAGCCCTGCTGATACGCCGGGGGAAGCTGCGCCCGCGGGAACGGCGTGAGCAGCGTGGTCTCCTCGGCGCTCGCGAAGTCATGGTGCTTCTTGGCGAGCGAGTCGAACGCGGCGCCGGCCTTCCACGCCGCCGCAACGCTATCCGCCTCGAGCTGCGCACGGGCCACGTCGAGCGAGTCGACCTTCGGCGCGATGAGGATGTGTCGCGCCTTCACCTCGCCGGGCTGTACGCGGTCGACGCGGATGATGTGATACCCGAACGGCGTCTCGATCACGGGGCTGAGCTGTCCGGGGGGCAGCGCGAACATCCACCGATCGAACTCGGCGACCATTTTGCCGCGGCGGTTCCACCCGAGATCGCCCCCGTTGTCCTTCGACCCGGGATCCATCGACTCGCGCTTCGCGAGCTTCTCGAAGTCGCCGCCCGTCTTCAGCTCCACGAGCAACGACTCGGCCTTGGCGCGCGCCCGCTCCTTCGCTGCGGGCGAGGGGCGGGGCGCGATGATGATCTGTCGCCAGGCGATGCTCGCCTCGCGCTTCGGGAGCGTCGCCTTGTTGCGCTCGTACGCGTCCTCGACCTCGGCGTCCGTCACGTTCGCCTGCACGATCTTCCCCTCCTCGCGCAGCTTGCGCACCGTGCGCGAGATCGTCTCGCTGCGCTTCACCTCCTCGAGGCGATAGCGCTTGAACTCTTCGGGAGTGCCGAGTCCGGCCTTGGCGAGCTCATTCCGATATTCGGCTTCGCTGGTGAAGCGCCCCCGGATCTCCTTGATCTGCTTGTCCACCGTGTTCGCGACGTCCGCGTCGGGCACCTCGACCTTCAGCTCCTTGGCCTTCCGCAGCAGCAGCTCTTCGTCCACGAGCTCGTTCGCCGCCGCCAGCACAAAGGTGCGAAAGCCCGCGCTGTCGGTGGGCACCTTCGCGCCCTCCTGACGCTTGGCGATCAGCTTCTCCTGCAGGTTCGACTGCGTGATCACCACGTCGCCGACGACCGCGACGACGCGATCCAACGGAATGGTCTGCGGCTGGGCAGAGAGCGCCGGCGCCTTCTGCTGCGCGTGGGAGGCGACGGGGGCGGCGGCCACGAGGGCGGCGGCGGTGAGGAGCGGAAATGAGAGGCGCATATCCTGAAATACCCGCGGCCCGGCCATGAAGGTCCGGGCCGCTCGTTGGCGGGTGGGTTGCCCCACCCGTGTGGGTTACGGCTTGGGCGTGGGCGCCGGTGCCGGAGCCGCCGGAGCGGTGGCGCCCGGAAGGGGAACGGAGGACCTGGGCTGTGTCGCCGCCCGCGCCGAGTCGGCCGACGCGCGCAGCTTCGCGGCGCGCTCCACCTCGCGGTCGATGCCCGCCGGGTTGACCTTGGCGTCGTACTTGTCCGTCAACACCATCTGCAGGGGCGCCGGCACGGGCACCGGCTGCGCCTGCCCGGCCATGATGCGGTCGAGGTACGACTCCACTCGCGCCGCGGCGAGGCGCTCGCGCTCGGCGGTCGACTTGGCGCTGTCGGCGAGCGACTTGGGATCGATGCCCATCTGCTGCCAGCTCGCCGCCACCGCTTGCCCGAAATCGCGATGCAGCGTGGCCAGCTCCTCGGGGGTGAGGCCGGTCTTGGCGCTGTCGGCGCGGCGGAGCAGGATCTCACGCTGCGCCTGGTTCGCCGCGAACCGCTTGAGCAGGGAGTCTGGCGCCGACTGGATCTGTTGCAGCAGCTGAGCGCTCCGCGGAGCGGCAAGCAGGAAATTCGCCAGGCGGCCGGCCGTGTAGCTGCCGCCCTTGTAGGTCGCGATCACCGTCTTGTCCTTGCGGTGCTCCATCGGATCCTTCGCGACTGCCTTCACCGTCGCCGCGGCATCGTCCTTGGCCTTCACGTCCGCTTCCTTCTCCGCCTGGGCGATATACGTGCTCTCCGCGACCTGGCGGCCGCGCGACCCGGCCTGCGATACATACTGCGCCTTCGCCTGATCCCAGGTGCTGCGCTGGATGATGTGGTAACCGTACTGCGTCTGTACCAGCGGAGAGATCTGGCCCGGCTTGAGGGCGGCGACCGCGTCGCCGAACGGCTTGACCATCATGCCGCGCGGGAACACGCCGAGATCACCGCCGCGCTGCGCGGTGTTGTCCTGGCTGTACTTCTTCGCCATGTCGGCGAAGTTGGCGGCGGTGACCTGCGACAGCACCGACGTCGCCTTCTTCTTCACCGAGTCGCGCACGTTGGCCGGCGCGTTCTCCGGAACGAGGAAGAGGATGTGGCGCGCCGCGTAGAGATCGCCCTTGCCCGACAGGTACGCCGCCTCGCTGCCCGAATCCTGCGGGAACTTGGCGGACACGCCCTCCATGAATCGACCGAGCTTGGCGTTCTCGATCATGCCGCTGGCGGCGGCGTCGATGGCCTTCGGATCGGTGAGCGAGTCCCCGCGCGCGGCGGCGAGTCCGAGCAACTGGTAGGGGACCCAGAGGTCGCGCGCGACGAGGGTCGCGACGTCCTTGTTGACCGGCACGCCGATCTTGGAGTTGCCGATCAGGTCGCTCAGCCGCGTGACCGACAGCTCCTGCGAGCCGGCGCGCGCGACGACGTCGACGTGAGCCGTGAGGGCGTCCTTCAGTCCACTGCAAGCGGCGAGGGTCGTCGTGCAGAGGGCGAGGGCGAGGAGCGAAGCACGTTTCATGATGAAGATTGTCGTCGGAGTAATGAGGCGGCGTTCAGGCGACCGCACGGAGAGCGCGCACGAGCCCGTCGAGAAGCTGGGCGCCGCCGAGCCGCGTGAGCTTGAGCGAGAGCGGGTGCGCGCGACGCACTTCCGCCTGGAACTGGACTTCGTGGAATGCGGCGGAGAGCCCTTTCATGCGCGGGATCGCCGAATCTCTAAAGGTAATACGGGCTTCGTTTCCGCGCACCAGGACGCCTTCGATGCCCAGGTGCCCGCCGACGATCCGTAGTAGCCCCATCGCCAACATCGCCTCGGCCGGTGCCGGGAGGGGGCCGAATCGGTCCTGCAGCTCCGCGCGCAACGCCTCGATCTCCTCGGCACTCTCGAACCGCGCGAGCCGCTTGTACACATCGAGCTTGGCGTCCTGCGCCTGGAGGTAGTCGTCGGGGAGATAGGCCGGAATGTCCATCGAAACGTCGGCTGGCTGCGGACGCGGCGCCGCGTCGCCGCGCATCAGCCGCTCCACCGTCTCGTCAAGCATGCGCAGGTAGAGATCGAACCCCACGGCATGCACGTAGCCCGACTGCTCGGCGCCGAGGAGATTCCCCGCCCCGCGCATCTCCATGTCCTTGAGGGCGATCTTGTAGCCGGCCCCGAGCTCGGTGTGGTGCTCGAGCACCTGCAGCCGCCGCTCCGCCTCCGGATCGACCGCGTCAGGGACGAGGAGATAACAGTACGCCCGACGATGCGAGCGCCCCACGCGGCCTCGCAACTGGTACAGCTGCGCGAGGCCGAGGTGATCGGCGCGGTTCACGAACATCGTGTTCGCATTCGGCACGTCGAGCCCACTCTCCACGATGAGGGTGGAGACGAGCACGTCGATCTCGCCGTTCACGAACTGGTGCATGATGTCCTCCAGCTCGCGCTCCTTCATCTGGCCGTGCGCCACCGCGATGCGCGCGCGCGGCACGATGCGGCGCACGTGATCGGCCTGCGCCACGATCGTCTCGATTCGGTTGTGCACGAAGAACACCTGGCCACCGCGATCGAGCTCGCGCGAGATCCCCTCGTCGATCAGTCCATCGTCGATCGGCTCCACGAAGGTGAGCACGGGCGACCGATCGCGCGGCGGCGTCTGCATGAGCGTCATGTCGCGCAGGCCGGCGAGGGAGAGATGCAGGGTGCGCGGGATCGGGGTGGCCGTGAGCGTGAGGACGTCGGTCTCCAGCTTGAGCTGCTTGAGCCGCTCCTTGTGCTTCACCCCGAAGCGGTGCTCCTCGTCCACGATGATCACGCCGAGGTCGGCGAAGGCGACGTCAGGGCTGAGCAGGCGGTGCGTGCCGATCACGATGTCGACTTTCTTCTCCGCGAGCTCGGCGAGCGTCTGTGTCTGTTCCTTCGGGCTCTGAAAGCGGCTCAACACCGCGACGCGAATGGGAAAGTCGGCGAGACGCTCGCTGAAGGTGCGCGCGTGCTGGTCGGCGAGGATCGTCGTGGGCACCAGCACCGCGACCTGCCGCCCGCTCTGGACGGCCTTGAACGCCGCGCGCACGGCGATCTCCGTCTTGCCGTAGCCCACGTCGCCGACGAGCAGGCGGTCCATCGGCCGCGTGCTCTCCATGTCCTGCTTCACGTCGGTCGTGGCTTTGCGCTGATCGGGGGTGTCCTCGAACAGGAAGCTGCTCTCGAGTTGACGCTGCCACGCGGTGTCGGGCACGTGGGGAGGTCTCGACGCGACTTTCCGTCTGGCATACAGGTCGAGGAGCTCGAGCGTCATCTCCTGGATCGCCGCCCGCGTGCGGTCGCGCTGCGCCGCCCACCGCTTGCCGCCAAGCTTGTGCAGCCGCGGCGGCGGCGCGTCGTCGTTCACGTCGTCGGCGCTGCGGTAGCGCTCGAGCTGATCGATGCGATAGAGCGGCACGTTCAGGCGATCGCCGCCCTCGTACTCGATGACCGCGACCTCGATGGTGCTCTGTCCGACGAAGATCGTCTCGATCCCGCGATAGATCCCGACGCCGTGCTCGAGATGCACGACGTAGTCGCCGAGCTTGAGCGCCAGCGAGTCGACGCCGCCGCTGACGTATCGTCGGGCTCGTCGAACCCGTCGCTCGCGTCGAAAGATCTCGTGGTCGGTGAGCACGCGGAGCCCGCGCTCGCCGTCGGACGGCGGCAGCACGAAGCCGCCCCCGAGCGCGCCCACGGTGAGCGCCGCCGGCGACGGCTCCCACGCGTCCTCGTTCAGCAGCTCGTCGAGACGCTCGCACTGGCCTTCATTGTCACACAGCACCACGGTGGGAATGCCGTCGCGCACCAGCTTGCGCAGACGCCGGATGTCACGGTCGATCGGCTCCGGGGCGCGCAACGGGAACGAGACCTCTGCGTCCTCGGCTGTCGGGTCCACCAGCCGCACTGTCCCGAACGACGACAGCGTGACCGCTGCCCGCTCCGGCGCCTCGAACAGCTCTTCGCGTGAGTCCACATCCTCGCCGCGTCGCCGCGCGAGATCGAGGTGGTGCGCGGCCTCGTCCCACGTGCGCTTGAGCTCCGGCAGGAGATGCGTACCGGTGGGATAGACGAACAGCGTGTCGGGGGGAAAGAGCGCAGAGACCGAGAGGCGCTCGCCCTGCGACGCCTCCTCCTTCAACTGCCCGTCCACGGGCAGCACGATCGCGAGGTCGACCGCGCGAGTCGAGCGCTGCGACGACAGCTCGAAATGGCGGAGGTCCTCGATCGTGTCGCCCCAGAACTCCATGCGCACGGGGTCGGTCATGCCGAACGAGTACACGTCGAGGATGCCGCCGCGCAGGCTGAACTGCGCGACGTCCTCGACCATCGGCACTCGCTCGAATCCGATCCGTTCCAGATGGTCCGCGAGGTCGCGGGGCTTGCGGACGTCGCCCTTGCGGAGCTCGATGCGCAAGTCGGCAAGGGCGGCCGGCAGGCGCGTACGCTCCAGCAGCGCCCGCGGCGTGGTGAGCAGCACGTGGATCTCGCCGCGGCTCAACCGCTCGAGCGTCTCCACGCGCTCGCCGGCGACCTCGACGTGCGGCTCGGCCTCGCCGAATCCTTCGCGCGGCGGATACAGCGCGACCGGCGTCTCGTCGATGAGCGTGTGCAGGGCGGCGAGCAAACGCTCCGATTGCGGCACGCCGTCCGCCACCACGACGACGAAGCGGGTCGGCAGCCGCCGCGCAAGCGCGGCGACGAGGGTGGCGTCGGCCGAGCCGGGGAGACCGGCGGCGCGCAGCTGCGCGCCTGGCACCGGCAGCGTGTTGAACAGTCGAGTGAACGCGGGCAGGCGTTCGATCGCGTCGAGCAGACTCGGGAGGGACACTATGCGGCGGTAGAACGGGAGGGGCGGACTGCGACCGCTTCGGCGGCAAGCAGCAGGAGCGCGATCACAAGCAAGGGTGTGACAGCCGGCCGGCGAGTGCCCGCCACAAAGGTGTTCTGCACCCACGCATCGGGAGTGCCGGTCGCGCGGCCGGCGCGGCCAGCCAGGCGGGACGCCAACGCGTCGCCCGACCACCGTGCAAGCGCCGATTCCTCCGGCGGCGCGTTCACCACGAGCGCGCCCACGCGACGACCGGCCCGCAGGATGAACCAGACGCCGCGCTCGTCCGGCGCGTTCGTCCGATCGCCACTCGCGCTGCGACGACTGCCGGTTGGGCTCTCCAGGGCATCCGCCCCTGCCGGTAGGATGACTAAAGCACCTGGCACCGCAGAAATCGGCGCGCCGAGGTCGCCGGCCGGGGCGCCGAGCCGCAGGGCGAGCAGATCGGCGACCCATGGGAGGAAGATCGCCTTGACGGGCAGATTCGTGGCGGCGGGATCGAGCCGCGAAGCGACCAGCGTGTACCCGGGCCCCGCCACGACCCATGGGTCGCCCCCGACGGTGACGAGCGTGTCGCTCAGCGCGACGCCCTCGCGCACGAGACGATAGCGCTCCGTCACGGTCACGCCATCGAGCCGGCCGCCGCGCGCGATGCTCGGCGACTTGTCCACTGCGCCGAATCGCCAGGGCACGCCGAGTCGCGCCAGCTCGCGGTTCGCCGCACCGATCCGCACGGGGTCGGCGGGTGGAACGATCAACGCGGGCAGCTCCCGCACCGCGTCGGCGGAGGTGAGCTGCACGCCGGTGCCAAGTGTGGCGCGGCCGTCGGCGACGAGTGCGCCGAGGGCGGTGGCGACGAACGGGCCGGCGGAGGGGTCGCTCGTCACGGCCGGCGCCGGCCCCATCCAGACGGCGAAGTGGCGGACGTCGTCCGCCCGAAAATCGTCGGGCTCGAGCTCCACTCGGCCAGCCTGCCATCCGCGCTCGGGTGGACTCACGCGCAGTACGACCGGCTCGCCTCGACCAACCGTGCCTCGCGCGACCGTGCGC
>JALYXJ010000126.1 GCA_030947165.1 Gemmatimonadota bacterium | reverse complement strand
GGTGGAGCTGGTGCGGGGCGAAGCACGGTTCGTCGGCGAGCGCACGGTCGAGGTGCGGACGATCGCCGAACCGCGCACCCTGCGCGGCGCGGTGGTCGTGATCAACACCGGTCTACGGCCGACGATTCCGGCGATCCCGGGGCTCGACGCGGTGCCCTATCTCACCTCGACCTCCATCATGGAGCTCGCCATCGCGCCCGAGCATCTCGTGGTGCTCGGCGGCGGCTACGTAGGTGTCGAGTTCGCGCAGATGGTCCGGCGCTTCGGCAGCCGGGTCACCGTGCTCCAGCGCGGCCAACAGCTGCTGCCGCGCGAGGACGCGGACGTCGCCGAGCAGATGACGCAGATGCTGCGCGAAGACGGAATCGACGTGGTGCTCGGCGCCTCGGTCACCGAGGTGGCGCGGTCCGGAACGCACCTTGGCGTCACGTATCGCACGGCCAGCCCCGACGGCGCGCCCGACGCCACCACCACGATGACCGGCTCGCATCTGCTCGTCGCCACCGGGCGCACGCCGAACACCGCCGGCCTGGGGCTCACCGCCGCGGGTGTGACCCGAGATGCGCATGGATTCATCGCCGTCGACGACCACCTCGCGACGTCGGCGGAAGGGGTGTACGCCGTGGGGGACGTGAACGGCGGGCCGGCGTTCACCCATGTCTCGTACGACGATTTCCGGATCCTGCGGACGAACCTGCTCCGCGGCGGCGATGCCACCACGACCGGTCGGCTGGTGCCGTACACCGTCTTCACCGATCCGGCGCTGGGACGAATCGGAGTGACGGAGCGTGAAGCGGTTGCAGCCGGCCATCGTGTGCGCGTCGCGCGACTGCCGATGAGCCAGGTGGCGCGCGCGCTCGAGACGGCGGAAGGGCGCGGGTCGATGAAGGCGGTCATCGATGACGTGTCGCAGCGGATCCTTGGCGCGGCCGTCTTCGGGGTGGACGGAGGCGAGATCGTGGCGTTGCTCCAGATTGCGATGATGGGAGACTTGCCGTACACCGTTCTCCGCGACGGTATCTTCGCCCATCCCACGCTCGCCGAGTCGATGAACAACCTGTTCATGGCGCTGGATGGCGATCGCTGAAGCACCGGCCGCGCTCGAGGCCCGCCATGTCAGCCTGCATTACGGACAGGTCGTCGCCCTGGACGACGTCAGCCTCCGAATCGACTCGGGGCAGACAGTGGCGCTCGTGGGCGAGAGCGGCGCGGGAAAGACGACGCTGCTGCGCTGCTTCAACCGATTGGTGCAGCCCGATACCGGTGACGTGCTGATCGGCAGCGTGGACATCCGCTCACGCTCGCCATACGAAATTCGCCGGCACACGGGCTATGTGCCACAGCAGGGCGGGTTGCTTCCGCACTGGCGAGTCCTTCGCAACGTGTCGCTCGTGCCCGCGCTGCTCGGCCGGCCGGATGCGACGACCGCCGCGGAGAGCGCGCTTGCCCTGGCGGGGCTGCCGGTGGCGCGGTTCGCGATGCGCTTTCCGCACGAGCTCTCGGGTGGTGAGCGCCAGCGCGCCGCATTGGCGCGCGCCCTCGCGGCGCGTCCGGCCGTGGTCCTGTTGGACGAGCCGTTCGGCGCGTTGGATGCCATCACACGTTCGGATCTGCAGGAGAGCTTCCTTGAGTTGCGGCGAACACTCGCGTTCACGACGCTGCTCGTGACGCACGACCTGAGCGAGGCTGCACGCCTCGCCGACCGAATCGTCGTGATGCGCGGCGGCCGGGTGGAGCAGGCGGGCACGCTGGACGAGCTGCTCGCGACCCCCGCGAGCGACTACGTGGCGTCGCTCCTCGATCGCGCGCTCGCGGCTGTTGCGCGCCTGCGCGCCCGCGCGTGAACATCGCGCGGCGGACGTTCGCCTTCGCGCTGCCGCTCCTGGCGGCGGCGCTCCATCTACTCGGCGCCCAGCAGCAGCAGCGAGCGGTGGTCGTCGCGTCAAAGCCGTTCGGTGAGTCGTACCTGCTGGCCGAGCTGTTCGCGCAGGTGCTCGAGTCACGCGGGCTCACTGTGGAGCGGCGGCCCGGACTGGGCGCGACCGAGATCGCGTTCGGTGCCCTGCGCAGCGGCGCGATCGACGTCTATCCCGAGTACACGGGGACGGGGCTGCTCGCCGTGCTGCACGACTCGCTCACCGACTCGCTCGCCGCGAGTCCGCGACGCGTGTTCGCGCACGTCTCG
>JALYXJ010000320.1 GCA_030947165.1 Gemmatimonadota bacterium | reverse complement strand
GTGTACATCGACCGCGACGACGCCCAGGTCGTGCGGATGGCGCTGAACTTCACTCGCGCCGCGTTTCGCGATCCGGCCCTGGAAGACCTCTTCGTCATCGTCGAGAACGGGTTGATCGGTGCCCGCTTCTGGCTGCCTCGCCGGCAGGAGATCGAGATCCGGCGCGGCGGCACGTGGCTCGACTATCCGGTGCGCGGAATCATCCGGGGCCGTTGGGAGATCGGCGACTACGAGGTGAACACGGGGCTCAACCGCGCCTTCTTCGCCGGTCCGGAGATCGTGCTCGCCCCCAGAGCGGTGCAGGACACCTTCCATTTCGGTGGTCGCGTGCTCGACTCGCTGCCGTCCGACGTTCGCGCCGTGACCGACGACGACATCCGGCAGGTGCAGGCGGAGGCACGCGCGCTCGTCCGAGCGCAGGCACTCCAGCGTCCACAGACGCTGATGCTCTCCGCCGTCGGCGCATCGGACTTCCTCCGGTTCGATCGCGCCGAAGGGCTTGCGTTCGGCGGTGGCCTGGCGTCGCGCTTCGGTGGCGGAGTCGGTCTGCAGCTGCGCGCTCGGTACGGGCTCGACGACCACATTGGTAAGGGCGCGGCCACGCTCGAGTGGCAGTCGCCCCGGTTCGGCGTCCGGCTGTTCGGCCAGCGCGACTACCGCGATGCAGGCGACGTGCAGGAGCGATCGGGGGTCGTGAACTCGCTCGCGGCGCAGGAGTTCGGTGCCGACGTCAGCGATCCGTACTGGACCGAGGGATTCGGGGTCGGGCTGGACGCGCGCGATATCGCGGGCGGCTTGCGTCTACGGCTGGACCTGACGCGCGAGCGTCAGCGCGCGCTGGCGATTCGCGCCACGCCGGCCTCGGGCAGCTTTCCACGCCTCATCGCGGCCACGCCGCTGCGGTCGCTGCGCGCGTCGTTCGTGGCGGAGCGACCGACCGCGCTGTCGATCTTCGGCTCGGAGGTGCGCGCCACGAGTGAGCTTCGCGTGAGCAGACTCACGGGCGACGACGAGAGCCCTCCCATGACGCCGACCACGGTGGGCCGCGCCTTCGCGTCGGTCACCGCGACGCGGCCGTTCGGTCGGAACCGGCTCGACTTTCAGGCCTCGGGAGGCGCAGTCGGCGCGAGCGGTGGGGTGGCCGTGCCCGAGCAGGAATGGCTCTACTTCGGCGGTCCGGTGAGCGCACCAGGGTATGCGTTCCACGAGCTTGCCACGCTCGCCGGCGCGAGCGCGCGGGTCGAGTGGCGCACCCCCATTCCCGCTCCAGCCGTCTCGCTCGGGCGCTTCGGCAAGGTGCCAGGCGAAGCCACGCTCGCGCCATTCGTGCAGGCCACCTTTGCGCGTCCCGCGCTCGCGACGGATCTCGACCATCCCACCCGCGTGTATCCCTCGGCCGGCATCGCGCTGCAGCCATTCTTCGATCTGCTGCGGATTCAGGTCGCTCGCGGACTGCGCAATGGTCGATGGACCTTCGACGTGGACGTGTCGCGCGACTTCTGGGGGATTCTGTAGCGCAAGGTCGCGTCAACCGCCGCTCGGGCTGGCCCCACAGACGGAGGTTCGTCCGACTTCACATCACCGCTTCAGCGCTCGCATGCTTCGGCAGAGTGAAATAGAAGCTGCTGCCGGCGCCGACCGTGCTCTCCACCCAGATCCGCCCCGCATGCGCCTCGACGATGCCCTTCGCGATGACGAGCCCGAGGCCGATCCCCCGAGTGTCGGAGCGCGACCCCTGCCAGAATTGACCGAACACGTGCGGTAGCTGTTCGGCCGCGATACCGGGGCCGGTGTCCATGACCGCGACGCGCAGCTCGTCCCCAACGGGCACGCCGCGCAACGTGATGCGTCCCCCTTGCGGGGTGAACTTGATCGCGTTTCCCACGAGGTTCGAGATCACCTGCTGAATGCGCGCCGGATCGGCCAGCACCATCGGCAGCTCCGACGGCGCATCGACGGAGAACTCGAGCGCGCGCGCCGACGCGAGCGTGCGAAGCATCTCTCCCGCGTCGCTCAGCAGCGGGGCCGCTGCCACGGGACGAGGCTCCACGGACAACCGGCCATGTTCGATCCGCTTCACGTCGAGCAGGTCCTGAATCAGCCGATTCATCTGCTTGCCCGCACGGCGCATCATCCCCACCTGTCGCAGCGAAGGCGAGTCGGCGGGCAGCGTTTCCTCGAGCAGCTCGGACACCATCAGCATCGTCCCGAGCGGATTCCGCAGGTCGTGCGCGACGATGCTGAGCATCTGGTCGCGCGCGCGCGTCGCGAGCTCGGCCTCGTGGTACAGCCGAGCGTTGTCCACGGCGAGCGCGGCGCGTCGAGCCACTTCCTCCGCGAGCGCGAGGTCGTCCGGTCCATACCGGCGTCCGGACTCGGAGGTGTACATGGCGAGCACGCCGATGATCTTGCCCGACGCCTTGAGCGGCACCGCGATCACGGAGCGGGGCTCGATCTGCCGAAGAATCCGCCCATGCTCCTCGTCGAGCTGGATCGCCGCGAGCATCGCGTCGTCTACCACGGGCGTGAGCGTCGACTCGCCGTCGACGAGCGCGCGACGAAGCGGGTGCGCCATCGGGAAGCCGGCGCGCACCCATCGTGTCAACTCCCAGAGCAGTGGCTCCTTCGCTGGATCGACGTGTGCCACGCCGACCCGCTCGATCGAGCCGTCGCGCGCGATCAGATCGACGGCGCAGAAGTCGGCCAGCGCCGGCACCGTCAGGCGCGTCAGCGCGGAGAGCGTCGTCTGATAGTCGAACGACATTCCCAGCACCCGACTCGCCTCGGCGAGCAGCGCCGAGCGACGCTCCGCTCCCTCCGCAGCAGCGCGCGCCGCCTGCTCCTCGACGAGCCGGCGGCCGACCTCCTCGGCCGCCTTGCGGTCGGTGATGTCGTGTCCGGCGCCGATGATCTTGACCGGTGCGCCGGTGGCGCTGCGCAGCACACGACCCTGCGCGCGGATGATGCGCACGTCGCCCGGCGCCCGCACCACGCGGTGCTCGATGTTGAACTCCTGGCCGTGCACGACCGCGTCGTTGATCGCGGAACGCACCGCGTCCATGTCGTCCGGATGCACGCGCGAGAGAATGGCGCCGGTCGGAAGCGAGGTGTCGGGATCGAAGCCGTAGATCCGGTACATCTCGGCCGAGCCCGTCAGCACGTTCGACTCGATGTCCCAGTCCCAACTCCCTATGTGCGCAATGGCCTGGGCATCCGCCAGCTGGGTCTCGTGCTTCCGCAACTGCTTCTCGGCGTCCCCGCGATAGATTGCCGCGCCCAGGGTGGCCGCAGCCGCCTGAAGCGCCTCCAGCACATTGCGGGACCAGTCGCGATCGAGGACCTCGTCGGCGAGCCCGAGATAGCCCCACCAGCTCTGACCGGTGAACACCGGAACTGCCGCGAACGACCGGATGCCGAGCCGGGTGAAGTACGCCTGCTCGCTCTGCGGCAGCGAGCCGAGGGGGCCGTGGATCACGTCGCCCTGCTCGAGCAGCTTCCACCGACCCAGCCCCTGGGACTCCACCTCGATGTCGACCATGAATGGATCGCAACTCTGTGCCGCGGCCGTGGGCGCCGCCCACTCCTGTCGCATGCGGCGGCGCAGGGCGCCGCGCGCGTCCCGGTAGCCCTCGAACAGGTAGACGCGGCTCACCTCGGTGGCCGCGCCCAGGCGGGCGAGCAGCTCGCTGACGTCGCGGTCCCAATCGGCCGTGCCGAGGAAGTGCGACGCGGCAAAGCACACGGCGTCGAGCACCGCGTCACGGCGGCGCACGGCCGCCTCGAGACCGCGCATGCGGACGTCCTCCGTCAGGCCGCGCGAGACGGTCATGACGGCGGCGGTGTTCAGTTCCGACCGAGGTTCGACGTTCATCGGCATCTCCGGCGAGCGCGCGAAGCGGCGCGGTCGATGATATGAGTACCATCGCGCAGGGCTGCGCCGCCAGTACAGAAAGGCGTATACGAGCCGGTATCCGAGCCCTTTGCACGTCAATCTGCCCTCGTGAGCCGTCGGGCAGCACCCGTACGCCCATCGACGCGTCGTCGCGATGATGCAGCGCGCGCCGCCGTGCGTACCCTCCCGGCATGACCAGCGCCTGCACATCCGAGCCAGCCGTTGCCGACGCCGACTTCACCCGAGTCGATCCGCGAGCCGTGGCGCTGCTTGGCGAGCGCTGGGCACGGCGACATGGCGTACTTCCGGTGGCGACAGAGGGCGGGACCGTGCTCGTGGCGACCAGCGATCCGCTCGACCTCGACGCCGAGCAGGCCGTCAGCTTCGCGACGGGGCTGCGGGTGCACTGGGTCTACGCGCCCCCTGACGAGCTTGCGCGTCAGATCGACCACTGGTACGCCGACGCAGCCACACGTCGAGAGGGTACAGCGCCGCCGGTCGAGGTCGAGCACCTCGCCTTTGGCGCCGAGGCGGCGTCCCCCGCCAGCACCGATCTCAGCGCGTCGGTGGTGCGGCTCGTCGACGAGCTCATTGCCGAGGGTATCCGCGCCGCCGCGAGCGACATCCACCTGGAGCCGGAGGAGCAGGGGCTGGCTGTGCGTCACCGCGTCGACGGCGTGCTGCGGCAGGTGCGCGCCCTGCCGCGCGCGATCGCGCCGTCGCTCGTCTCGCGCGTCAAGATCCTCTCGGGGCTGGACATCGCCGATCGGCTGCGCCCGCAGGACGGCCGTGCGAGGGTGGCTGTGACAGGAGCGGTCGTGGATCTCCGCATTTCGACGCTACCGGCCTCGCACGGCGAAAAGGTCGTCATCCGGGTGCTCGACGGCAGCGCGGGGCTTCGCACCCTCGACGCGATCGGCTTTGCACCGGGCGAGTTGCGCCGCATTCGCGGACTGCTCGAGCAGCGCGAAGGGCTCCTGCTCGTCACCGGGCCCACGGGGTCGGGAAAGACCACCACGCTGTACGCCGCCCTGCGCGAGGTGCAGGCGCGCGGCGTCAACGTCGTGACCGTCGAGGATCCCATCGAGTATCGCCTGCCCGGCATCGTACAGGTGCAGGTCCACGAGCGGGCCGGCCTCACCTTCAGCAAGGCGCTCCGCTCGATCATGCGCCAGGATCCCGACGTCATCCTCGTTGGTGAGATTCGTGACCGCGAGACCGCGGAGATCGCCATCCAGGCGTCGCTCACCGGACATTTGGTCCTGTCAACTCTGCACACCAACGACGCGGCGAGCGCCGTCACGCGTCTGATCGACATCGGCATTCCCGGCTACCAGATCGCGACGGCGATGAAGGGGGTCGTCGCACAACGGCTCCTGCGGCGGGTCTGCGCCACCTGCCGCGCGGCGGGATGCGGGGCGTGTGATGGGTCGGGCTTCCGTGGCCGGAGCGCGATCGCCGAGATCCTCGTTGCGGGACCGGAGTTCGAGCGGCGGGTGTCCGCCGGCGCCTCCACGGAGTCGATCGCCGAAGCGGCGCGGGCGGCGGGCTGCGTCACGCTCTGGGAGTCGGGACAGGAGCTCGTCCGCCTTGGCCACACGACGATCGACGAATTGCGTCGGGTCGCGGCCGAGCCGGTGCGCGTCGTCACGGAGCCCGCTCCCGCGCCTGGGTCACCGAGGCTGCGGATCGGATGGCGCGGATCGCCGGAGCCCGCCGACGCGCCCGACACCCGGCAGGAGCTCACAGCCGCCGCCGCGCTCCTGGGCGCGCACATCGAGGTGGTTCCGCTCGAGGCCGATCTGCCGGCGGTGGACATCGTGGACGTGGTGGTGCACGAGGGACCGGTCGCTCCGCGCGCGGAGCCGCGCTCGGCCCTCGTGGTGGCTCTGGCGTCGGACGCGTCGAGCGGCGAGCATGTGCGGACGCTCGCGCGCGACGCCGATCTCGTCGTGCCGCGTGGCGCGCACGGCCGGCTCCTGCTCGCGACCATCCTGGCGCTGTTGCGGTGGCGTGCGAGATGAGCGACTGGCCGGTGGCGATCACTCCTCCGGCACGATCATCACCATGGCTACCGTCAGCGTCGGAACGATCGACGTGTACCTCATCGCGGCCGACGCAGACGGCTGGCGCGTGCTCACCCTCCAGCGCTCGCTCACGACGCGATGTTCGACCGCGTGGGAGACGGTGCACGGCCGCATCGAGCCGGGCGAGGAGCCGGAGCAGGCAGCGGTGCGCGAGGTGCGCGAAGAGACGGGGCTGGCGGTGCAACGGCTGTACAACGTCTCCGTGCAGCCGTTCTATCTCCACAAGACGCACACGGTCGAGCTCTCGGTGTGCTTCGCCGCGTTCGTGACGCCCGGCGCGCCGGTCACCACCGGCGAGGAGCATTCACGCTATGAGTGGCTTGCCCCGGAGGACGCGCTCGAACGCTTTGTCTGGCCCCGCGAGCGCAGCGCTCTCCGCGAGGTGCTTCAACTGCTGCGCGGCGGCGACGCGGGGCCGGTGGAGGACGTGCTGCGGGTACTCTGACCGCGGAGCGCTACGGCAGCGCCGCGCGGTCCGACGTGCCGAGCACGGTCTTCGGCTGCGGGGCATTCGGCTTCACCCGCACGCTCTTGGCCGGGATGCCCACGTACACGTGGTACGGCCGCACGTCCTTCGTCGCGACGGCATTGGCGCCCACCATCCCCTGCTCACCCACGTGCACGCCGGCGAGCACCGTCGCGTGATAGGTGATCCGCACGCCGTCCTCGAGGACGGTGATCGCGTTCGTCACATCGCGTTGGTCCACGATGCTGTGGGTGTGACTGTAGATGTTGGCGAAATCGCTCACCGACACATTGTTGCCGAGCTGGATGCCGCCGCGGTCGTCGAGCAGCACATAGCGGTGGATCACGACGTTGTCGCCCACCTCCATGTTGTAGCCGAACGAGAACTCCACGTTGTGAAACGCCTTGAAGTTCTCGCCGCAGCTCTTGAAGATGTGCTTCGCGAGAATCCGGCGCAGACGCAGCCCGAGGTCGACGTTCTGACCGGCGAGCGGCGTGCGGTCGAACGAGTACCAGAGCCAGAGCAGGGGCTTCACCGGCTGGAAGCGTGCGTCGTCGCAGTCGGCGTAGAATTCCGGCTCGAGCGTGATGTTGCGCGGGTCCAGCGCCGACATGGCGAGTCGTGTGCCGAGTGCGACGGAAGCGTCGGCGACAGCCGTCTCGTAATTGGTCGCGTACTCCGGATAGCACAGCTCGGTGAGCGTCTCGCGACAGAGCAGGGCGCGGTTGGCGATTACGTCAGCGCCAGGTTTGGCCAGGCGGTCCGCGATGCGCTCGAGCCACGCGTCGCTCAGGCTCGCGTTCGACGTGGGAGGCAGCTTGCGAAGTGGCAGGAAGGGCATGGCTGGAATGTGGCGACATCAGGAACAATTCCGCCACTGGCCAGGTCGTTCCTCGCGACTACGGTCCTGCCCGCGGGTGCACGGAGATCGTCGTGCCCGTCGTGTCCGCCGCGGCACCTCGGAGCCTCGCCTGGAGCCCCTTCGCCTGAACGACGAGCACACCGGCCGAGTCACGCACGGCCACAGCGGAAAGGCCCGGGATCGTGACGCGCCGTACGCCGGCGAACAGCGGGTGCTGCCCGGCGCGCCCCTCGGTGAGCGCCGCCTGGCCGAGCAGCTCGACGGTGCCGCGGTCGTTCCCGAGCTTGAGGAAGCGTGTGTGCAGCACCTCCGTCGCGCTCACTCGGCTCACGTTCAGCGGATCGAATCCCTGCGGGAAGAGCGGCGACGCATCGGCGTCGATGACGATTCGCCAACCCGGCCGGGCGAGCAGGGCGGCGCGGTCCTGTTCGCGCCGCTGCACGAGTGCCCCGACGTCCGCACGCGCGCGCTCCACGCCGGCAGCACTGTCGGCCGGCGATTCGGCGCAGCGGAGCGCTGGAGGGGCGGCTGACCAATCGCCCGCCGCTCGGGCGATCAGCGCCACGAGTGACAGATTGGAAGCGGGTGCCGCGTACTCGAGCGTGTCGCGCCAGGTGGGAACCGCTCGGTCGAGCACCTGCCCGATGGCGGCGCCGATCTCGTATGCGCGTGCACGGACCTGGTCGGGAGGAAAGTCGTCGGTCGGGAGGACGGCCGGCCGGCCGAGCGCGCGGAGCTGCACGTATCGGGCGAGCCCTTCGTTGAGCTCCGTCCCGCGCTCGTAGGCCGCGGCTCCTTCACCGATCGCCTCGAAGCGCGCTCGGCGAATGCGCATGAACGCGGCAGTCCAGCAGCCCAGTGAGTCGCGTCCACGTGCTCGCAATGCGCGACGCAGCGCGGCCGTCTCGGCGCGCCTGAGCGCGAGCGCCGCGGCGTCGTCCACCGGATAGGTGAACAGCTCGGCCTCATTCGCCGTCCACGATGGATGGTGCGACCGCTGCAAGACGTGGAAGATCTCGTGCACCGTCACGGCCGCCCACTCGCGAGCCGTCGACTCGTCGCCGGGCCGCAGCATCACGGTCGCCGTCGGCACCCCGGCGAGCGACACGCTCGTGTTGGAGTTCACGAGAGAATCTCGGCCCGGCCGTGCGGACACACCTTGACGGCTCGACAGCGAGTAGTAGCCGGCCGGTACACCGGGGTGCCGAAACAGCACTGTGTTCTCGCCGTCGAAGATGGCGACAGGGGTGCTTCGCGGATCGAAGTCGGGCCAGAGCGGCAACGTGAAGATCGCTGCGAGCGCCGAGTCGACGTCGTACGCCGTGACGCGAGACGCGGTGGAGGTCGTCGTCGCCAATGCTTCCTGGGGTGCGCCGCGGCCCGCACATGCGGCGTTCGCGAGCAGGAGCACACAGAGCAGGCGCTTCATGGTGTCACTCCTCCACTCGAGTCGCATCAGCGGGGATCGTCGGCGCGTCTGGTGCCGGCGCCGCCGCGCGCCAGGAGGGCTGCTCCACGAGCGACACGAGCGCTGCGGCGAGGTCGTCTCTCCCCGCGTTCGTCTCGGCGCTGAAGGGGATCACCTGGTCGTCCTCTAGTCGCAACGCCACGGCGATCGCATGCACCCGCTCCGTCACCTCCCGCGGCTTGAGCTTGTCGATCTTCGTCAGCACCACCACCGTCGGCGCGCCGATGTCCGCCAGGAAGTCGAGCATCTGAAGATCCTCGTTGGAGGGATCGTGGCGTACGTCGAGTAGCTGCACCACGCCGCGCAGCGCCGGCGATGCGCGCAGATACCCCTCGATGAGCGGGAGCCATTCCGCCTTGCGCGTCTTGGAGATCTTCGCATAGCCGTAGCCCGGCAGATCGGCCAGCACGAAGCGGTCGTTCACCTTGAAGAAGTTGATCTCGCGCGTCCGGCCGGGCGTGTTGCTCACGCGCGCAAACGCTTTGCGGCGGACGAGCCGGTTCAGTAGCGACGACTTCCCGACGTTCGACCGGCCGGCAAACGCGACCTCCGGAAGCTCGTTCGTCGGGCGCCATCCCTCGGCCGTGGCCATCGGGCCGAGGAACTCGAGGGTCTTGATGACCAGCGGATCGGCGCTCAATGCGCCACCAGCGTCGGCGTGTCGTCCGCCACGCGCGCGATCACATTGCGCGCGAGCGCGATCGCGAGCACCTCGTCCATCGAGCGCACCGAATGGAAATGAATGCCCGCCTTCACCTCCGCCGGGAGCTCATCGAGATCGCGCGCGTTTTCCTGCGGCAGGATCACATGCGTGATCCGGTTCCGCAGCGCGGCCACCGTCTTTTCCTTCAGCCCGCCGATGCCGAGGACGCGACCGCGCAGCGTGATCTCCCCAGTCATCGCCACATTGCCTCGCAGCGGAATGCCGGTGAGCGCGCTCACGATCGCGCATGCGATCGCGATGCCGGCGCTCGGTCCGTCCTTGGGAGTCGCGCCCGCGGGGATGTGCACGTGGAGGTCGCGTGTGCGCAGGAACTCGCGCTCGAGCCCGAGCGCATTCGCCCGCGCCCGCGCATAGCTCAGCGCCGCGCTCGCCGACTCCTTCATCACGTCGCCCAACGTGCCGGTGAGCTGCAGACGGCCGCGTCCCGGCACGACGCTCACCTCGATCTCCAGCACGTCGCCGCCCACGCTCGTGTAGGCGAGCCCCGTCGCGACGCCAACCTTGTCCTCGATCGTATTCGCCGACGGATCGAACGGTGCGACGCCGAGCATGCCGTGCAGCATCTCCGCCGTCACGCTATCCACTGGCGTCGGCGCGTCAGCCGCGGCTCCCGCGTGCAGGCGGCGCTCGGCGCGTGCCCGCGCCAACTTCCGAGCAACCCGCGCGACGCGCCGCTCGAGCTCGCGCACACCTGCTTCGCGCGTGTAGCCGTGCACGATCGCCGGAATCACGTCAGGATCGAGCGACACCGTGGCGGGATCGAGCCCGTGCTGCTTGAGCTGCCGAGGCAGGAGGAACTGGCGCGCGATCGCGTATTTCTCCTGGTCCAGGTAGCCGGCTAGGCGGATGAGCTCCATGCGATCCCGCAGCGGCTCGGGGATCGTCGCCAGCGAGTTCGCGGTGGTGATGAACAGGACCTGCGAGAGGTCGTAGTCGGCCTCGAGGTAGTGGTCGTTGAACGCCTTGTTCTGTTCGGGATCGAGCACCTCGAGCAGCGCGGCCGACGGATCGCCGCGAAAGTCGTTGCCGAGCTTGTCGATCTCGTCCAACAGAATGACCGGGTTCACTACTTCGGCCCGCCGCATCGCCTGGATCACGCGGCCAGGCATGGCCCCGATGTAGGTGCGGCGGTGACCGCGAATCTCCGCTTCGTCTCGAACGCCGCCCAGCGACATGCGGACGAACTTCCGCCCCATCGCTCGAGCGATCGAGCGGCCGAGCGACGTCTTCCCCACACCGGGCGGCCCGACCAGACAGAGGATCGGTCCGTCCAGCCGCTCGACGAGCGAGAGCACGCCGATGTAGTCGAGCACGCGCTCCTTCACGTCGTCCAGACCGTAGTGGTCCTCGTCGAGAATCTGCCGAGCGCGGGCGACGTCGAGCACGTCGTCGGTGCGCTCCTTCCAGGGCAGCGCCGCGATCCAGTCAAGGTACGTGCGGGCCACGCCGCTCTCCGGCGACATGCTCGACAGACGCTTCAACCGACGCAGCTCGCGTCGCGCACGGGTCAGCACGGGCTCGGGCAGACCCTTGGCCTCGAGGGTGGCGGCCAGCTCGTCGGTGTCGTCGCCGTCCTCTCCGCCCAGCTCGCGGTGGATCGCCTTGAGCTGCTCCTGCAGGTAGAACTCCCGCTGGTTCTGAAACAGGGAGCCGCGCACGTCGTCGTCGATCTTCCGCTCGAGCTTGAGCAGGTCGATCTCGGCGCTCAGCGCGTCGCTGATCGCCTGGAGCAGCGCGGGGAACTCGGCGATCTCGAGCAGCCCCTGACGGCGGTCCAGCCGAGCGCTCAGGTGCGCCGCGATGCCGAACGCCTGACGAGTCTGCGAATCGGAGCTCTGGATCAGCGTCACGAGCTCGGTCGGCAGGCGGCGATGCAGTCCGACGTACTCCTCGAACAGCGACAAAGCGCGGCGTAGCCGTGCTTCGCCGTCGGCGTCGTCGAGCGCGAGCGCGGGCATCTCGTCGACCTGGGCGCGCAGGCATTCGCCGCCCGGCACGTATCGCGTCACTCGGGCGCGCGCCAATCCTTCCACGAGCACCTTCACCGTGCCCGTGCCCAGCCGCGAGAGCTGTCGCACGCGGGCCACCACGCCGACGCGGTAGAGGTCGGCGGCGGCTGGCTCCTGGGTCTCCGGATCGCGCTGCGCCACGAGCAGCACCACGCGATCCTCCTGATTCGCGGCCTCCAGCGCCGACAGCGACGCCTGCCGTCCGACGAGCAACGGCATGACGACGTAGGGGAAGAGCACCACGTCGCGCAGCGGCAGCACCGGCAGGCGATCGGAGGTGACGATCGTCTCGCCGTCGATCGTGAAGGAGGGCATGGGGGGAAGATAGTGACTGCGAAGCGGTCGGGTGGTAGGGCGGTCGGGCGGTGACGACAACGGCACACCGGACTGAAACGGGTGTGCCGTTGAACTTGCCGCCGGACCGCCGGACCGCCTGACCGCCGGACCGCCTTA
>JALYXJ010000125.1 GCA_030947165.1 Gemmatimonadota bacterium | reverse complement strand
CTCCACGCCACTCCATCGACCGGCTGACGTCGAGGATAAGGGTGGCGCGCAGGTTGGTCTCTTCCTCGTACTGTTTCACGACCCACCGGTCCGACCGCGCGGCGATCTTCCAGTCCACGTAGCGCAGATCGTCGCCTGGCTGATAGGGACGGAAATCGGCGAACTCCACCGAGAACCCCTTCCGGGGCGACCGGTGCAATCCGCTGAGGAAGCCGTCGACGATCCAGCGGGCGACGACCTCGAGGTGGCCGAGCGACGCGAGCGCAGCCGGATCGTACAGATCGGCGCGAAGGGCGTGGGACTCCATTAGTGGTTCAAGGTAGATCGGTGCGCGCGAGGGCGGCAGCGTGCTGGGGTGAACCGAGGTGTCGGAGGGCCCGGTAGAATGGAAGTTGATTCGTCCGCGATGATTCCACCCGGCCGTACGCGGTACTTGGTACGGGGTACGAGGTACGATCTACCGCTTGTTGGGCTTTCGACGGGCTACGTTGGTGCGCCGAATACGCGGTAGAGTATCTGGTACCTCGTACCAACGAGGTACGGAGTAGGCCGGGAGGCCCACAACGGCCGCCAGCCCGCCCCTTCGCTTATATTTCATGGCTGCAAGCAGTTCAGCCCCCTTTCCGCCATGCCGTGAAGCTCGATCACATCCGCAATTTCTGCATCGTCGCCCACATCGACCACGGGAAGTCCACCCTGGCCGATCGTCTCATCGAAGAGACGGGGATGCTGCAGAAGCGTGAAATGAAGGCCCAGGTCCTCGATACCCTCGACCTGGAGCGGGAGCGTGGGATCACGATCAAGCTCAACGCCGTACGCATGTCGTACACCGCCCGCAGTGGTCAGATCTACGAGCTCAACCTGATCGACACCCCGGGGCATGTGGACTTCACCTACGAGGTGTCGCGCTCATTGGCGGCTTGCGAGGGGGCGATCCTCGTGGTGGACGCGTCGCAGGGCATCCAGGCGCAGACGTTGTCCAACCTGTTCCTCGCGATGGATGCCGGGCTCGAGATCATTCCGATCCTCAACAAGATCGATCTTCCCGGCGCCGAGCCCGATCGCCGGGCCCAGGAAGTGGCGGACCTGCTCGGCGTGGATCCCGACAGCATCCTGCGCGTGAGCGCGAAGGCCGGCATCGGCATCACGGACCTGCTCGAGGCGGTCGTGGCCCAGGTGCCGGCCCCGGTCGGCGATGAGAACGCTCCGTTGCGCGCGCTGATCTACGACTCGTACTACGACAAGTACCGCGGCGCGATCCCGAGTGTTCGCGTGGTGGACGGCGTCCTCCGGAAGGGAACGAAGATCGCCTTTGGTGCCTCCGAATCCGTCTACGAAGTCGATGAGGTCGGCTACAATCAGCTCAGGCAGGTCCAGACCGAGGAACTCGGACCGGGCGAGGTGGGCTATGTGGTGGCGAGCGTGCGCTCGGTGAGCGAGACGCGCGCCGGTGACACGATCTTCGACGCCGAGAATCACGCGAAGGAGCCGCTGCCGGGCTACCAGGAAGTGCGGTCGTTCGTCTTCGCCGGCATGTATCCCACCGATACGCAGCAGTACGAGACGTTGCGCGACGCGCTGGAGAAGCTCAAGCTCAACGACTCGTCGCTCAACTATCAGCCTGAGACCTCCACGGCGCTCGGCTTCGGTTTCCGCTGCGGCTTTCTCGGGCTGCTCCACATGGAGATCGTGGAGGAGCGGCTCACCCGCGAGTTCGACCTCGATCTCGTGCAGACCGTGCCCAGTGTCGAATACAAAGTCTATAAGACAGACGGGACGATGGAGCTGGTCGAGAATCCGGCGCTGATGCCGAACGCCGCGGTGATCGATCGCATCGAGGAGCCGTACGTGAAGGCGCGGATCATGGCGCCTTCCGAATACATCGGGCCGATCATGACGCTCGGGACGGAGCGGCGGGGCGTCTACAAGAACATGACGTATCTCGACCAGCAGCGCGTCGAGTTCGACTGGGAGTTCCCGCTCGGCGAGATCATCCTCGACTTCTTCGACCGGCTCAAGTCGATCAGCCGCGGCTACGCCTCACTCGACTACGAGATGCTGGAATACCGCGCGAGCGACCTGGTGCGCCTGGACATGCTGATCAACGGCGACCCGATCGACGCGTTCAGCGTGATCTGCCACGAGGACAAGGCGTACGATTGGGGGCGGAAGATCGCCGACAAGCTCAAGGAGCTGATCCCGCGCCAGCTGTTCGAGGTGATCATCCAGGCGGCGATCGGCACGAAGGTCATCGCGCGCACCACGGTGAAGGCGCTGCGGAAGGACGTGCTGGCGAAGTGCTACGGCGGCGACATCAGCCGGAAGCGCAAGCTTCTCGAAAAGCAGAAGGAAGGCAAGAAGCGCATGAAGCAGGTCGGCGCGGTGGAGATTCCGCAGGAAGCATTTCTGGCGGTCCTCCAGGTCGACTAGGACAGGCGGCGCGTGCCCTCGTCGCTCGTCATCCAGACCTCGTTTCTCGGCGACACCGTTCTCACGACGCCGCTGCTGGCGCAGCTTGCGAATCGCGGAGCGGTGGACGTGGTGGCGACTCCCGCGTCGGCGGCGCTGCTCGCGAACCATCCGGCGGTGCGCACTATCATCGCCTATGATAAGCGAGGAGAAGATCGCGGCCTCGTCGGGCTCTGGCGCCTGGCGAGCCAGCTGCGCGCCAACCGCTACGACGTCGCGCTGCTGGCGCAGGGCTCGTGGCGGAGTGCCGCGCTCGCGTGGCTGGCCGGCGTGCCCGCGCGCATCGGCTTCGACACGTCGGCGGGGCGGCTGCTGTACAC
>JALYXJ010000297.1 GCA_030947165.1 Gemmatimonadota bacterium | reverse complement strand
CAGGGCGAGCGCACGCCGCACCGGGACGCGACAGCCCGGGGTGCGCTGCTGGGGCTCAGCCTTGCGCACACCCGCGCGCACGTCACCCGCGCCGTGCTCGAGGGCGTCTGCTTTGCCTTGTGTGACTCGCTCGCGATCCTCCAGGAGGTCGATCTCTCCCCCACCGACCTCCTTCTCACGGGAGGTGGAGCGCGCAGTCCCCTCCTGCGCCAGCTCCAGGCGGAGGTGTTCGGGCTGCCGGTGAGCACGGTGAATCGCGAGGAGGGGCCCGCGTATGGCGCCGCGCTGCTCGCCGCAGTTGGCGCCGGCGCCTTTGCCAGCATTGCGGATGCGACCCGGGCGACGCTGACGCGCGCCACGCCGTATGCGCCCGATCCGCAGGCTCACCGGGAGTACGCCGAGCCCTATCGACGGTATCGCGCCTCTTACCGCGCGGCGCGACCGGAATCAATTTCCGTGACCCAGTAGTTCCACTCACGGAGCCGACCGCATGAAGAGATTCCTCCGCCGCATTGCCGGCTCGCAGGAGAGTGGGCTGGTGCTAGTCGTCATCCTGGTGACGATCGCCCTGACGGCGCTCGCGGGCTCGCACGTGGACCGCGCGTCGGGTCAGATGGTGAACAACTTCTGGAACGCGAACACCCTCATCCAGACGCTGACCGACGCGAGCTTCTTCGCCATCATGGCGATCGGCGCGACGCTCGTGATCATCACCGGCGGGATCGACCTCTCGGTCGGCTCGATCTACGCGCTCTCCGGCGTGTCGATGGCACTCGCCCTGCGCGCCGCGGGCCCGATGAGTCCCGTGGCCATGGTGCTGATCGGCCTGATGGTGTGTGTCGGCGTGGGGCTGATGTGCGGCCTGATCAATGGAGCGCTCGTGGTGGGGCTCAAGGTGCATCCGTTCATCATCACGCTCGGCACGATGTGGATTCTCCGCGGCATCGCTTTCGTCGCCACCAAGGCCGAGAGCATCCTGCTGCCCCTGCCGATCACCTCCGTGACCAAGGCGACGCTGGGGCTGAGCAGCGGTCTCTATCCGGTCCCGCTCCTCTGCATGCTGGCCGTCATGATCCTCGGCGCGACGTATCTGACGCGTACGGTGATGGGCCGGCACATCTTCGCCTTCGGCGGCAGCGTGGAGGCGAGCCGGTTCGCCGGGTTGCGACTCTCGCGCATCCAGATCGGCGTGTTCGCGATCTCCGGCCTCACCGCCGGCATCGCGGCGTTTCTCGGGGCGAGCTTCTATGGCTCCGCCTCTTCGGGCGATGCCCAGGGGTATGAGCTGTACGTGATCGCGTCGGCGGTGGTGGGTGGCGCGAGCCTGAATGGCGGCAAGGGCAGTGCGGTGGGCGCCACACTTGGGGCGCTGCTGATCGTGCTCATTCGCCAGTCGATCCGCACCCTGCACTTCGACCAGAACTACGAATGGATCGTGATCGGATGCGCGATCATCATTGCCGTGGTGGTGGACCAGTGGAGCACCCGTGTGACCGCGCGGCGACTCAGCCGCGCAGCCGAAGGCGTCCGCGCCGCGGCCTGAACCTTCGAACCGTGGAGATGGGAATGACGATGCGAATCACGCGGCGGGTGGCGGTGTTGACAGCGGTTCTCGCCGGCGTTGCGGCGGGGGGCTGCAAGGGTGCGGCGAACGACCAGTCGAGCGCGGCGGGCGGCGCGAAAGCCGACTCGGGCAAGATCACGATCGCCGTGATCGGTAAGAGCTCCACCAACCCCGTCTTCCTTGCCGCGCGCACCGGCGCCGAGCAGGCGGCCAAGGACATCTCGGCCAAGCAGAAGTTGAACGTGCAGGTAAACTGGCTCACGCCGCCGCAGGAAGACGCGGAGATGCAGGCGCAGCGCATCCGTCAGGCGGTGAACGACGGCGCCGACGGCATCCTGCTCGCCGCGTCCGACGCCGGCAAGGTCACCGGCGCGATCAACGACGCCGTGGACCGTGGCGTGCCCGTGATGATGTTCGACAGCGACGCGCCGCAGTCCAAGCGGTTCGCGATCTACGGCGTGGACGACGCGAAGTCCGGGGAGGCCGTCATGAAGGAGCTGGCGACGGCCATGGGCGACAAGGGCAAGGTCGCGATCCTCGCCGGGAATCAGAACGCGCCGAACCTCCAGCGTCGCGTGCAGGGGGTGAAGACGGAAGCCGCGAAGCATCCCGGCATCCAGATCGTCGGCACCTTCAACCACATCGAGACGCCGCAGGACGCCGCCGCCGAGGTGATCCGCGTGAACAACGCCTACCCGGACATCCGTGGCTGGGCGATGGTGGGCGGCTGGCCGCTGTTCACCCAGACGCTGCTCACCGATCTCGATCCGAACAAGCAGAAGGTGGTTGCGGTCGACGCGCTCCCGGCCGAGCTGCCGTACGTGGAGAAGGGCATTACACCGGTGTTGCTGGCGCAGCCGGTGTACAAGTGGGGCTACGTGGGGGTCGAGACGCTGGTCGACAAGATCCACAACAAGAAGGATCCGGCGTCGCCGGTGATCCCGATGGAGCTCGTGCGCGTCACGAAGAGCAATCTCGGCGAGTGGGCCCGGCAGCTCAAGGCGTGGGGCTTTACCGACGTGCCGCAGAAGTACCTCGACATGAAGTAGGAGTCTGATGTCCGACGTCGCCGTCCGGTTCGAGGAAGTCAGCAAGCAGTTCCCCGGCGTGCAGGCGCTCCGCGAGGTCACGCTGGAGATCGCGGCGGGATCGTGTCATGCCCTGTGCGGGGAGAACGGGGCGGGCAAGAGTACGCTGGGAAAGATTCTCGCCGGCATCCAGTCGCCCGATGGGGGGCGGCTGTTCGTGCTCGGCCGCGAGGTGCACTTCCACAATCCGCACGACGCCCTCGCGGCCGGCGTCGCCATGGTGCATCAGGAGCTCGCCTTCTGCGACAACATGACCGTCGCGGAGAACCTGTGCCTCGGCGCCATTCCGCGACGGTTCGGCTTCGTGGACGATGCGGAGATGGACCGGCGTGCGACGGCGCTGCTCCGCGAGACGGGCACCACGCTGGACGTGCGGCGTCGGTTCGGCGAGCTGTCGATTGGGCATCGGCAGATGGTGCAGATCGCCGCCGCCGTCGGTGGCGGCGCGCGCGTCATCGTGTTCGACGAGCCCACCAGCAGCCTGAGTCAGGCCGAGGCGGAGCGGCTGTATGCGCTGATCGGCCGGTTGAAGGAGCGCGGCGTGACGTGCATTTACGTCTCGCACCGCATGCCCGAGATCTTCCAGCTCTGCGACGCGGTCAGCGTGCTGCGCGATGGTCGTCATGTCGGGACGCGACCGATCGCCGGACTGACCGAAGCTGAGCTGGTGCAGATGATGATCGGACGGCCGCTCGCCGAGTATCTCCCCGCGCATGGTAACGGCGCGCACGGCGACGAGGTGCTGCGCGTCGAGGGACTATCGGCGCCGGGCCGGTTCGAGGAGATCTCGCTGACGCTGCGCGCCGGCGAGATCGTCGGGCTGGCGGGGCTGATGGGCGCCGGCCGCTCGGAGGTGGCGTGCGCCGTGTTCGGGCTCGAGGAGCTGTCGCGCGGTCAGATCTACCTGCGTGGCCGGCCCGTCAGCATCAACCGGCCGTCGGACGCCATTCGGCTTGGCATCGGCTTCGTCCCCGAGGATCGGAAGAAGCAGGGGCTCGTGCTCTCCCAGAGTGGTCTTCACAACACCTCGCTCCCCACGCTGCCTCGCCTCTCGCGATTCGGCTGGCTGCACCTGGCGCGCGAGCGGCAGATCGCCGGCGAATACTTCGCGCGACTGCGCGTGCGCTCACCGAGCGTGGATACGGTGGTGGCCGGACTCTCGGGGGGGAACCAGCAGAAGATCGTGCTGGCCAAGTGGCTCGCGGCGCACTCCGACGTGCTCATTCTCGACGAGCCGACTCGAGGCGTCGACGTGGGCGCGAAAGCGGAAATACACGCCCTGATCGGCGAGTTGGCGGCGCAGGGGACGGCCATCCTGCTCATCTCGAGCGAGCTGCCCGAGGTGTTGAGTCTTTCGGAACGGATCCTCGTGCTACGCGAGGGACGTCTGGTGGGCGAGGTATCGCGCGCCGAGGCGACGCAGGACCTGCTGCTCCGCCTGATGGCAGGGCTTGGCGCCCACTCGCCAGCCGCGTAACGCGCCCGAGCACACTCGGATCACCACCTCAGCCTTCGCCACTCCATGCGCTCTCGCCGTCGATTCCTCGCACTCCTCATCCTGTGGTCCGCCGCCTGCGCCGCCAATCAGCAGAGTGGAAGTGCGCCCCGCGGCGTCGACCGCAACGTGCTGACGCAGCAGGAGATGCTCGATCAGCATTTCGTGAGCGCGTACGACGCCGTGGAAGCGCTCCGGAGCCAATGGCTGCAGGCGCGAGGGCCGGACAGCTTCAAATCGCCCAGCCAGGTCTGGGTGTACCAGGACAACGTGAAGCTCGGCAACGTGGAAACGCTTCGGAGCGTGGCGGTGAGCTCGATCGTGGCCATCCGCCGTCTGAGCCCGAACGAGGCGACGGCGCGATGGGGTGTGGGCCACGCCGCCGGCGTCATCTACGTGCAGACCATGTCGGCGTCGCCGTCCCCGCCGCCGCCCGACGGGATGTCGTCCTGAGCGAATTCCATTGGCGGGCGATGGGCATTCACCGAACTCGGACTGAACGGCAACTGAATGCAGGGTGACGGAAAAGGCAGGAAACGGCGGATCGCCCTATGAGGGGCTCGGTCTGGTGCGCCGAGGCTACGAGTCGAGCTACCACCGGCGAATCACTTCCATGTTGAGTCCATGAACGGGGCGATCGTCCTGAACCGGATGTCGTCCTGACGAAGTGAAGGACCCGCTCGTGCAGGTCCTTCGCTGCGCTCAGGACGACAAGCTCCATCACAAGTTCCTCCAGCGCACCGGGTATTCATGCGCCATCCAGTGTTCCGTGCCACGTCGTCCGTCGTCGCCGTGCTGCTGCTCGCCGCCGGGGTCGTCCCGGCTGCGCGCGCCCAGGCGCCAGCCTATCAGAACCAGAACCTCCCGTTCGCCGAGCGCGTGAACGATCTCGTCGGGCGGATGACGTTGGAGGAGAAGGTCTCGCAGATGAAGGACGTCGCGGCGCCGATCCCGCGATTGGGGGTGCCCGAGTACAACTGGTGGAACGAGGCGCTGCATGGTGTGGCGCGCTCCGGCCTCGGCACCGTGTTTCCGCAGGCGATCGGCTTCGCTGCGACCTGGGACGACAGCCTCGTCTACCGAATGGCGACGGTGATCTCCGACGAGGCGCGGGCGAAGTATCAGGAGTATCTCCGCAACGACAGCCACAAGCGGTATCAGGGCCTCACCATCTGGTCGCCCAACATCAACATCTTCCGCGATCCGCGGTGGGGGCGTGGTCAGGAGACGTACGGCGAGGATCCATATCTCACCGGTCGCCTCGCGGTGCACTTCATTCACGGGCTTCAGGGCAACGATCCCAGGTACCTCAAGACCGTCGCGACGGTGAAGCACTTCGCCGTACACAGTGGGCCCGAGCTCGACCGGCATCAGTTCGACGCGGTGGTGAGCGAGCGGGACTTGCGCGAGACGTATCTCCCGCAGTTCGAGATGGGGATCCGTGAGGGTGGCGCCTATTCACTCATGTGCGCCTACAATCGCGTGGGCGGCAAGGCGGCATGCGCGAACGACGTGCTCGAGAAGGACATCCTGCGCGGCGAATGGCGGTTTCCGGGCTACATCGTGTCCGACTGTGGCGCGATCGACGACGTCTATTTGCACCATCGGCTCGTGGGCGCTGCCCAGGAGGCGGCCGCAATCGCCGTGAAAACCGGCACCGATCTGGAGTGCGGGCGGGTGTATTCAAATCTCGTGGAGGCGGTGAAGCGGGGGCTGATCACCGAGGCGCAGCTCGACACGTCGGTGAAGCGGCTGTTCCTCGCGCGGTTCAAGCTCGGCATGTTCGACTCTCCCGATCGCGTGCGCTGGCAGCGCATTCCTTTCAGCGTGCTCGATCAGCCGGCGCATCGCGCGCTGGCGCGGCAGGTGGCACGCGAGTCGATGGTACTTCTCAAGAACCAAGGTGGCGCGTTACCGCTGCGGAAGAATCTCGGCACGATCGCCGTCATCGGGCCGAACGCGAACGACCCCGAGATGCTGCTCGGCAATTACAACGGTATCCCGAAGGATCCGATCACCCCGCTGCGCGGCGTCCGAGAGGCGGTTGGCGCACGGACGCGCGTGTTGTACGCCCGCGGCTCCGATCTGGCGCCGGGCACGCCGCCGCTCAATGCCGGCGCTCCGACCACGGCGGACGCGCTCGAGGCAGAAGCCGTGCAGGCCGCGCAGCAGGCGGATGCGGTGGTGCTCATGCTCGGCCTCACGGCGCGGCTCGAGGGCGAGGAGATGCCCGTGGAGGTGCCGGGCTTCAAGGGTGGGGACCGAACGAGCATCGATCTCCCGGCGCCGCAGCAACGGCTGCTGGAGCGCATCGTGGCGGTGGGCAAGCCGACGGTGCTCGTACTGCTCAATGGCAGCGCGCTCGCCGTGAACTGGGCCCAGGATCACGTGCCGGCGATTCTCGAGGCGTGGTATCCCGGCCAGGCCGGCGGCGCCGCGATCGCCGACGTGTTGTTCGGCGACTACAATCCGGGGGGCCGGCTCCCCGTCACCTTCTATCGCGACACGAGAGATCTGCCCGCGTTCGACGACTATCGGATGGCCGATCGCACCTATCGCTTCTTCAAGGGTACGCCGCTCTATCCGTTCGGCCATGGCCTGAGCTACACCAACTTCCGCTACGCGAGACTTCGCACGAGCGGCGCCGCCCGGCGCATCTCCGACACGCTGCTGGTCCGCGTGAACGTGACGAACATCGGCGTCCGCGCCGGGGACGAGGTGGTGCAGCTGTACGTGCAGCACGTCGCGTCGGGCGTGGCGCGTCCGGTGAGGGAGCTCAAGGCGTACAAGCGCGTCACGCTCAAGGCCGGGCAGACGCGCACCGTCGCGTTGCCCCTCGCGGCGAAGTCGCTCGCGTACTGGAATGCGGACCGGCATCGATGGGTGATCGAGCCGGACTCGGTGAAGCTCGTGGTGGGGTCCTCCTCGGCTGACGCTCGGTTGTCGAAGATGATCGTCGCCGGGAGCAGGGCGCTTCGCTGAGCGGGCGATCATTGCCGCCCGCGCTGCGGGCCGGTCCGGGCCGCTTCCCCGCGGGGAATTAATTCGGTAGAGTCCGGATATAGGCCACGCGCGTCCCGGCTCGCCGTTGACCGGTCAAAGTCACCCCCGAACCGAGCTCTCCAGTGCGAAAGATCAATACGCGCAATTTCCACCTTGCGACCCGATCGACCCCGCGCGAGGTGAATCGTCGGATCGTGCTCAACCTGATCCGCGAGTACGAGCCGATCTCGCGCGCCGAGCTTGCGCGGCGGATGAACGTACACCGCAGCACGCTCACGGGTCTCGTCCGAGAGCTGGTGGCGTCGCAGGTCGTGTTCGAGCAGGGCACCGCGGCCAGCGTGCGCGGGCGTCGGCCCACGATGTTGCGCGTGCGCACGCGTGGGCGCCTGGTGCTCGCGGTCGACGTCCGCTCCAACCGCTCGGTCATCGCGCTGAGCGACGCCGCAGGGCGCATGCTCGGCCGACAGACCTTCGCGACGCCCAAGTCGCCCGACGACCTGCCGGCGCTCCTGGCCGCGCTCTCGACCGAGCTGTTGTCCCAGCACGGTCCGGATGCAGCGGAGCAGTGCCATGCGATGGGGATCGTGCTGCCGGGGATGATCGATCGAACGACCGGTCGCCTCATCTATGCCCCGCGACTCGGGTGGCGCGACGTGGACCTGCGCCGGGCTGTGACGGCCGCGGTCGGGCGGCGCGTCTTCGTGGAGAGCGCGCCGATCGCCTGCGCGCTCGCGCGACTGTGGCTCGAGCCGGAGGCGACACGGCTGGTGAACAGCTTTGCGTACGTGAGCGTCTCGGAGGGCATCGGTGTGGGGCTCGTGGTCAATGGCGAGGTCCTGCGCGGCGAGGCGCATACAGCCGGAGAGTTCGGCCACGTGTCGCTCGACACCACGGGCCCCGAATGCGTCTGCGGAAAGCGCGGGTGCTGGGAGGCGCTGGCGTGCAACGCGGCGACGGTGGAGCGCTACGCACGACACCTCACGGGGGGGAGCCCGCCGGGCAACGGGGCGGCGAAGCGCCTGCGGGGCCAGCCCATGGTCGACATCGGCGACGTCGTGCGGCGTGCGAAGAGCGGCGAGCCCGCGGCGGTCTCCGCGCTCGTGGAAACGGGGCGCCACATCGGCCGCGGCCTGGCGGTAGTGGTGAGCGCGTTCAATCCAGGCCGGATCTACGTGGGCGGCGAGATCACGGAGGTGTGGGAGTTTCTCGAGGAGCCGATCAAGGAGGCGCTCACCGCGGGCTCCATCTCCGAGCGTGCGCGCGCCACGCCGATCGTCGCGGACGGAAATCCGGCCGAGTATCGGTTGCTGGGCGCAGTCGCGCTGGTGACCGCGCCGTCGTACGCGGCGCTGCCGGTTGGATGACGAAACTGCAACGGCGAGTCGGCAGGTAGACCGGTACCTGGTACTCGGAGTTGGCGTCCTGCCCGCAACAATTCCTGGCGAGCGCTGCGCGACGAAAGCCTAGCCGTCGCAGCGCCAGAGGGGGCGTCGCGCGACCGCCCGAAGGCGGACCGTATTGTTACGGCGTGAATGCCATTCCGAATACCAGGTACCGCAGTACCCGCCTACTTCCCCGGTCCTTGAGCAGCTAGCTGTCGCTACCGGAGAGGTTGTTACGCGGAAAGACGGCTGATCGGCGGCCGCCGGCCGTGCGCAGTGTGAGGTCGTGTGTAGTTGTATGTTGTGAGAAAACGTTGCAGCGCGCCAGCTCGGGCCTGCGATGACCGGTACGGTTTGACGTAGGCGCATTCGCGGAGCGCGGTCTGGATGAAGCGCTCCGCTTTGCCATTCGTGCGTGGGGTGTAGGGGCGGGTGCGCAGATGCCGCAGGCCGAGCGCGGCCGTCATCGCGGGAAACCGGCGCTTCACGTAGC
>JALYXJ010000295.1 GCA_030947165.1 Gemmatimonadota bacterium | reverse complement strand
AGCTTGATGTCCGCGTCGCCCCGCCCCATCACCGCCTCCCCCCGGTCTTGTCGCACCGCGGGCAGGTGGTCGTCGCGGCCACGGGGATGAGCGACGCCGAGCGCCCAGCGGCCTCCTGTGCCGACGCCTGACGCAGCATCGTTCCTCCTGGGGGCTCGGGCGGGGTGTAAGCGGGCACAGCGCGCGCCGCGGGGGCCGAGACCGGCTTGCCGCAGTCGATGGAGTAGCGCGACGCCGGCTCGTTGTCGCGACCGCGGAAGGCACAGACGGTCACGATCGGCACGGCAGGGCAGGGGCGGCCATGGAGCGCGAATATACGGGGCGCGAAAGAGGGGCTGCAATAGCCACTCGCGACATCCGCTCGGGCTGGCCCATGCGCTCGAGCAACAGCCGCGCGGGCCCGTCCCTGGACCATCCGCTCGGGCCGATCCCTCGAGACCGTCGGGGGTTTCGGATCAGAACGGATCAGCGGATCGATTCCGAGTGAGTCCAGGGTCCCCGCGCACCAGGGCGAAATGCTTTGATGGTGCGAGAGACACTGGGCGGCACCACTCTGACCGCCATGCGTCGGAAGGACCTGGTCCAAGAAGCGCTCACCCGATCCGTGATCGGCGGCTTCTTCGAGGTCTACAACACGCTCAAGTTCGGTCTGTTCGAGGGCCTGTACGCGAAGGCCCTCGAATGGGAGCTTGCGAGTCGAGGCCATCGCGTCACCCGCGAGTTCGGGGTGCGTGTTTCGTACAAAGGCTGCGACCTCGGCATCCAAAGGCTCGATCTCGTGGTCGACGAGACGCTCGTCGTCGAGATCAAGTCCACCCAGGACCTGCACAAGGCCGCCGTGCGGCAGGTGTACAACTATCTGCGTGTGTCGAACCTCGAACTCGGACTGCTGCTCCACTTCGGCCCCGATCCCCGGTTCTACCGCGTGTACGCGCCGAACGATCCTACGCGCGATCGGTAAGACCCTGCCACCGCGACAGCGTTTGGTCGGTGCCGATCCCTCGCCCCGCACCCCAAAGCAGTTTCGGCTCCGGCGCTGGGAGCGTTGGCATCGCACAGAGTCGATCCGCCGATCCGTTCTGATCCGAAACTCCCGACGGTCTCGAGGGATCGGCCCGAGCGGCTGGTCGAGGGACCGGCCCGAGCGGCTGTCGCTCGCGCAAGACACTGCCTGGCCGTTAGCTTCCTCGCCATGCTGACCCGCGTTCGCGCCGCGCTGGCGCTACCTCTGGCTGCCGCGGTCGCGTGCAGCACCGCGACTGTCGCGACGACGACCGTGCCGGACGTGTCCGCTCCCGCGGCGACCCCGACCACGCTGCCGCCACCGCTGCCACCGATCCCCGCGGTCGACGGACCGCTCGCGATCCGCGTCGTCTATCCGACGGCGAATCAGGTCGTCACCTCGAAGGACTCGAACTTCATCTTCGGGTCGATCGGCAGCGGCCGGGCGTCGCTCACGGTGAATGGAGTGCCGGCGCGCGTGTACCCGAACGGCGCGTTCATGGTGTACCTCGCCAACCCCCCGGGCGACACGCCGAGCTATCAGCTCGTCGCGGCGCGTGGCTCGGACACCGCGCGCGCCTCGCACCTTATTCGGTATCCGGCGAAGCCCACGGTGGCCGCGGTCGCGCCGCCGGCTGCACCGTCTGCCAAGCCCGAAGCGCTGGCGACGTCGCGCGCCGATACCATCGCCGCGCTCCACGCGCGCCTCGACTCGCTGCGCGGCCAGCTCGCGCGCGACGAGCCGATCGGCTGGGTGCAGCTTGGTCAGCCCTCGGCCGGCGCCGACACCGATCGCGTCATCATCGGCCGACCCACTCCGGGCGGCACGTACAAATGGTTCTTCGCGCCGGGCACGATCGTGCCGCTGCTCGGCCGCGCCGACGGCATGGCGCACATCCGGCTCGACCACGATCTCGACGTCTACGTCGATTCCGCCGACGCGCTGCCGCTGCCGGGCGACACCCCAGCGCCCCGCCGCGTGCTGAGCAACATGCGCGTGCGCGGCGCACCGCTCGGCGTCGAAGTCGTGATCCCGATCGGGCCGCGTGCGCCCTACCTGGTGGAAGAGACCGACCGCGCGATCGTGCTCACGCTTTACGGCGTTCGCGGGAACACCGACGTCATCAACTTCGCGCCGAACGACAGCATGGTGCGCACGGTCGAATGGGTGCAGGAGACGGCCGATCGGGTGCGCGTCACCGTCAACCTGCGTGCGGCGCCGTACGGCTATCTCGTGCAGTACGAGAGCAACGCGGTGGTGCTGCGCCTCCGCGGCCGGCCGGCCATCGACGCCGGTCATCCGCTCAGGGGATTGACACTCGTCGTCGACCCGGGCCATCCTCCGATCGGCGCCACCGGACCAACTGGATTGTGGGAGCCACAGGCGACGCTGCCGATCGGCGTGCGCCTCAAGCGGATTCTCGAGGAGCGCGGGGCGGCGGTCGTCATGACCCGCACGACCGACTCGGCCGTGGCACTCACCGACCGTCCGATCATCGCCCGTCGCGCCAACGCGAACGCGTTCGTGTCCATTCACCTGAACGCCTATCCAGACGGTGTGAACCCGTTCATCGCCCCGGGCACCGGCACGTACTACTTCCGCACGCACAGCGAGCCGTTCGCGCGCTACGTGCAGCGCGGCATGGTGTCGCAGCTCGGCCTGATCGACCTCGGCGTGAACTACGACAACCTCGCGGTCGTGCGCAGCACCTGGTATCCGGCGGTGCTGTGCGAGGGCGCGTTCGTGATCCTCCCCGATCAGGAAGCGGCGTTGCGCACGCCGGAGTTCCAGGAGCGGTACGCGCGCGGAGTCGCGGACGGGGTCGAGAATTACTTCCGATCGCTGCCGGCGAGGTGAGCGGGCTTGTCGAGCATCAGACGCGCGGGATGCTCCGCTTGATTAACACCAGAGCCCGCAACCCTAATAAGCTGTTGCAGTCCTCTGCGCCCCTCTGCGTCCTCCGCGGTGAAATGCTCTTGCCAAGAGCATTGAACCACAGAGGACGCAGAGGAATACCGCACTTCTCATTTGGCCGTTGCTCTATTGCGTGGTTTGTAGTGCTCGGGTTGATGCTTGGTGTTCCCGTGGTGGCGCGCGCCCAGCCCGCCCCCTATCACCGCTATCGCACACTCGAGACTCTTCACTTCCGCATCCACGCCGCCGAGGGCCTCGAGCGCGAAGGCCGCGTCGCCGGCGCGGCGGCCGAGCAGGCGTACGCGCGGCTGGCCCAGGAACTGACCCCACCCCGCGGCCCGATCGACCTGGTGGTCTCCGACGACGCCGACTACTCCAACGGCTTCGCGTCGACGATCCCGACCAACCGCATCGTCATCTTCGCGACGCCGCCGATCGACCAGTCCGGACTGCGGCTGAACGAGGACTGGATCGGCATCGTCGTGACGCACGAGCTCACGCACATCTTCCACCTCGACCGCGTGCGCGGCTTCTGGGCCGGCGCACAGTCGGTGTTCGGCCGTGCGCCATTTCTCTTTCCCAACATGTACGGCCCGTCGTGGCTGACGGAGGGGCTCGCGGTGTACTACGAGTCGCGGCTCACCAAGGGCGGCCGGCTCAACGACGCCGAGGAGCGCATGGTCGCGCGCGCGGCCGCGGCCGAGGGACGTCTGCCGCAGTTGAACGAGCTCAGTCTCGGATCGCCGCGCTTTCCGGGTGGCCAGGGCGCGTACGCATACGGCTCGCTGTTCGTCGACTACCTCGCCCGCACCCGCGGCGACACGGCCGTGCGCGCGTTCGTCGAGCGACAGAGCGCGCAGCTCAACCCCGTGTGGCTCAACCGCGCAGCCGAGCAGGCGTTCGGCATCTCGTTCAGCGAGGCGTTCGAGCACTGGCGCGACTCGGTGATGAAGAGCCTCGGTGCGCCGCGCCCCCCGCTCGACGGATGGCGTGAGCTCACGTCGCACGGCTACTACGCGATGAGCCCCCGATGGCTCAACGACACCACCCTCGTCTACACCGGCACCGACGGCCGCGCGACGGTCGCCGCATACTCCGTCACGACCAATCGCGTTCGCACGCGACTCGGCCGGCGCACGGGACTCGGCGCCAACGTGCCCCTCGCGAACGGCGACCTGCTGTATGCGGAGCTCGAGTTCTCGGCGCCGAGTGAGATCCGCTCGGATCTGTATCGCACGATGAACGGGCGCGTCGTGCGTCTCACGCGCGACGCGCGTCTCACCCAACCGGACGCTCGGCGCGACGGAACGATCGTGGCTGTGCGGCTCGAGCCGGCCCGGTCGAGCCTCGTGCTGTTGAACGGCGACGGCACCAACGCGCGTGATCTGCGCACCGCGGGTCCCGACGAGACCTGGAGCGAGCCGCGGTGGTCGCCCGACGGCCGAGAGATCGCGGTTGTGCATCGCGGGCATGGCGGCGCCTTCTCGCTCGAGGTGATCGATACCGTGGCCGGCCGTCGGCCGCGCGTCATCCTCGAGAGCGGGTCATCCGTGATGTCGTCGCCCACATGGACACCGGACGGCCGGCGGATCGTATACGTGCGCGAGGATTCCGGGAGCTACCAACTGACGCTCGGCGTGGCGCGACTGACGGACTCCACGTATGCGATGCCGCGCACCTTCGACCCGCCGCTCATCTCGCCCGACCTCGCGCCGGACGGGCGGCTCCTGGCAGCCGTCGCGCTGCGGGCGGACGGGTATCATATCGGCATCGCGCCGTCACCGGTGCGCGCGACGGCTGGGCGGCCACCCTTCTCCATCGAAGGGATCGTCGTTCCACCGGACACCCAGGTCCTCGCCGTCGGGCCGTATCGCGACTACACCGCGTGGCGAAGCGTGCTGCCGCGCTACTGGTTCCCGATCATCGGGTCGTCGCCCGCGAGCACCGGCACCCGACTGGGCGCGCAGACGAGCGGCGCCGACGTGCTGCGTCGCCACCTCTACGACGCGTATCTCGCCGTCTCGACGACCGGACGCTTCTCGGTTGGCGGATTGTTCTATCGCTACGCCGGCCTGCGCCGGCCGCTCGTCGACGTCTCGCTGTCGCAGGACTGGACGTCGTTCGGCATCGTGAACAACCAGAACGGCGTGCAGGTCGGCAACCTGCTCAAGCGCAGGCAGGACGTCTCGCTGGCGGCCACCTTCGTGCGCCCGCGCGTGCGAACCTTCTCGAGCCTGACGGCGGGACTCGGCGCCGAGCGTCGCAGCTTCGGCTCCGATCCGAAAGCGCTGCTGGCGCAGCTCGACACGAGCTTTGCCCGCAGCTACACCTTCCCGCGCGCCTTCGTCGGCGCGTCGTGGACGAACGTGCAGCGCCCCCCGCTGAGCATCTCGCTGGAAGACGGCGTCGCGCTGGCGGCGACCTTCCGCGAGCGTGTGCGCAGCGACGACATCACCACCACCGCGTCGTCGAGCATCGTCGGCGCGGTGAGTGGTTACAAGTCGCTCGACCTCCCCGGCTTCGCGCATCACGTGCTCGCGCTGCGCCTCGCCGGCGGGATTGCCGACAAGCGCGCCGGCACCGCGCTCGAGGTCGGCGGCACGAGCGGCAGCACCGTGGAGCTCGTGCCGGGCTACGTGGCGGGCGAAGGACGTCGCACCTTCGGCGTGCGCGGCTTTCCGGGCGCGAGTGTGTACGGGACGAGTGCCGCAGCCGCGTCGATCGAGTACCGCGCGCCATTGCTGCTTGGTGGCCGTGGTCTCTGGCTCCTGCCGTTCTTCTTCGACCGCTCGTCGATCACCGCGTTCGCCGACGCCGGCGCCGCCGGCTGCGCGTCGCAGCCGCTCTATCAGTCCATCTGCTCGCCGCCGCAACTTCTCAACCACACCCTCGCGAGCGTCGGCGGGGAGCTCGGTCTCTCGGCGGCCGTGCTGGAGTGGGATTCGCCGCAGAGCATTCGGATTGGAGTGGCGGTGCCGGTGGCGGGGCGGGAGCTGGTGGGGGCGAAGGCGGTGAGTGTGTATGTGGCGTTCGGGCTCTCGTTCTGATCGTCGGCGCGTCGAAGCCGTTCGGACCGGCCCCCGAGCGGTTGTCGCGAATCAGTGCTTGGCTTGCATGTAAGGCCACCGGGCCTTGATGCATCGCGGACGCTCCGCAACGAATCTCCGCGTGCTCTCGTCCCATCGCATGCGCACCGCCGCCCAGTCGCCGCGCTTGCACTCGAGCTCCGGCCCCACGGGCGTGCCCCGCAGCGCGGTGTGCGTCAGGCTCGCGTCGACGACCAACTTGCCGCCTTCATTCAACACATGGAGGAAGCCCTCCCCGTAATCCTCGGCGTGCGTCATCTCCTCGGCGATCGTCCCGTCCCCGATCGCGAGCAGGGTCTCCGAGGTGTAGTCCCCGCCGCTGGCGTACAGGAGCAGCAGCGAGCCGTGAGAGAGCGCGTCGACCTCGCCGAGATCGCCTTCGACGTCCACGTCCCAACCCGATGCCCAACCCGGCCTGCGGCTGGTCGGGATGGAATCGAGGTACACGGCGATCCGATTGACGTGCACGTCGTTGGGTCGGCAGCAGACGAACGAGACGGCGGGTGTCGGTCATCACGGTTGGACCTGTCAGAAAGTTTGTGTGTGAGGCCATACTAGACCTCGAGCGGGAGGGGTTTATGGCTACATCGCGATCGGGACCGGACGAGTCGGACCGCAGTGACGCCGCGCTGGACGCGCTGATTGGGGACACGGCGACGCCGGAGGAGTTGGGGCTGCTGTTCCGCCGGCTGCAGAAGCGGCT
>JALYXJ010000293.1 GCA_030947165.1 Gemmatimonadota bacterium | reverse complement strand
GCTCCCGACTGTGAGCAGTCGTACGGCTGACCGCTGGTCCGGCTCGCGACCGCTTGATAGCTTTCTGCGATGGCTGACAAGAATCGCATTCCCGTCATCGTTGCCGCGGCCCGGACGCCGATCGGCAAGTTCCTCGGCGGTCTCTCGACCCTCCGCGCCCCCGAGCTCGGCGCCACGGCGATCCGTGCCGCGCTGCAGCGCTCCGGCGTCGCGGTGACGGATGTCGACGAGGTCATCATGGGCAACGTCGTGCAGGGCGGGGTGGGACAGGCGCCGGCGCGGCAGGCGATGCTCAAGGCGGGCATTCCCACGAGCGTCAGCGCGATGACCATCAACAAGGTCTGCGGCTCCGGGCTCAAGGCCGTGATGCTCGCGGCCCAGTCCATCAAGGCGGGAGACGCGACGGTCATCGTCGCCGGTGGGCAGGAGTCGATGTCGAATGCGCCCTACTATGTGACCGGCATGCGCAACGGCGTCAAGCTCGGCGATCAGCAGATGGTGGACGGCGTGATCCGCGACGGGCTCTGGTGCGCGTCATGCGACGTCCACATGGGCGGCCACGCCGAGTACACGGCGAAGAAGGCGCAGATCTCACGAGCCCAGCAGGACGAGTTCGCCGCCCTGTCGCACATGAAGGCGGTCGCAGCCCAGAAGGCCGGCAAGTTCAAGGACGAGATTGCGCCCGTCACCGTCGCCGGCAAGAAGGGCGACACCGTCGTCGACGCCGATGAGGGTCCGCGCGCGGACACCACGGCCAGCGTGCTCGGCAAGCTGCGTCCCGCTTTCGGCAAGGGCGACGACGCCACCGTGACGGCTGGCAACGCGAGCTCGCTCAACGACGGCGGAGCCGCCGTGGTGGTCACCTCGCTCGCCTACGCCGAAGCACACGGCCTCACGGTGCTCGGCCGCATCACCGCATACGCGACCGGTGCGGTGGATCCGAAGGAGCTGTTCTTCGCGCCGATCACGGCCGTCAACAATCTCATGAAGAAGGAAGGCAAGGCGATCGGCGACTACGACCTGATCGAGGCGAACGAAGCGTTCGCGTCGCAGGCGCTTGCCAACGGCGAAGGCCTCAACTGGGATTGGGATCGGGTGAACGTGAACGGCGGCGCCATCGCGCTCGGACATCCGATCGGCGCGAGCGGGGCGCGCGTGCTCACGACGCTGCTGTACGCCTTGCAGGACCGTCAACTCGACAGCGGCCTCGCGACGCTCTGCCTCGGTGGCGGCGACGCGGTCGCGCTTTCCGTCTCCAGGGGGAAATAGTATGACGACGCTCGCTCTCGCCGTCCGCTCGCCGCGTCTTCGTGCGCTCGGCATCCTCGTGGCTGCGGGGGCGCTGGCGCTCGCGTCGCAGTTCGCGGTGCCGATCCCGGGGACGCCGGTGCCGCTCACCCTGCAGCCGATGCTCGTCGTGCTTGCTGGGCTGCTATTGGGTCCCGCGGACGCGGCCGCCGCGATGGTGCTGTATCTCGCCGCCGGCGCCGCGGGCCTCCCGGTGTTCGCCCCGATCGGCGCACCGGGCATCGCACGCCTCCTTGGTCCGACAGGCGGCTATCTCCTCGCATATCCTGTCGCGGCTGCGGTGGCGGGCAAGCTCGGCGCGGGTCGGCCCAGCGTGGCGACGCGCGCGCTGGCGGCGATTGCCGGAATTCTCGTGCTGTACGTGGGTGGTCTCGCGCAACTCGCAGTGCTCGTCGGCAGCGTGACGACGGCGGCCGTGCAGGGCGTGCTGCCCTTCGTCGCCGCCGACGCGGTCAAGGCGCTCGCCGCCGCCCTCGTCAGCGGTCCGCGGCACCGCACCACGGTCTGACATCGTGACCGAGCCGGTCGTCCCGCCGAGCGTCGCGGGGACGATCGGCCGCGTGGTGGCGTTCGTCCTGCTCGTCGTGCTGTGCGCGACCGTCGCGGTGATCATGCTCTCGCCGCCGCTCACCTGGCTCGCGGCCCGCGCCGGCCAGCGTCTCCGCATCGACTACTACGCGCAGCTCGCGGGCATCGTCGCGGCGACGTGGATCATGCTGCGCGGCGTGGACCACCGCCGGTGGGCGGACGTCGACCTGGGCGAATCGGCGGCGCGACCGCGACTGTTCGTGGCGGGCTGGTTGATCGGCACGGCGGCGATCGTCGTCACGTGCGCCGTGCTCTATCTCGCCGATCTGCTGGTGTTCGTCCCAAGCATGATGGACGGCGGCTGGGCCGGGGCCGCCCTTCGCGTCACGCTCGTGCTCCTGCCGGCCGCGCTGGCGGAAGAGATCGCGAGCCGAGGTTATCTTCTCACCGTGCTGCGCGAGCGCATCGGCACGCGCGCGGCCATCCTGATCACGAGTGCGGGGTTCGGGCTGCTCCATCTCGCGAATCCCGGATGGACGCTCGTCTCCCTGTCGATCGTGATGTTGGCGGGCGTGCTGCTGGCCTTGGTGCGCGTGGCGCTCCGGAGCATCTACGCGGCCTGGATGGCGCACCTCGCGTGGAACTGGGTGATGGCCGTGCCGTTGCACGCGTATGTGAGTGGTCAGCGGCTCGAGGCGCCGGGCTATCGCTCCGTGGCGACGGACCCGGCGTGGCTGAGCGGGGGCCGCTGGGGACCGGAGGGTGGTCTGGTCGCGGCTCTCGGCATGAGTGTGGTTGTAGTGTACTGCTACGCGCGGCGTCGCCGCGAGGAGTCATAGCACGATGGCCGACCGCATTGCCGTCATCGGCGCGGGGCAGATGGGCAACGGGATCGCGCACGTGTTTGCGCAGTCCGGCTTGCCGGTTGTCCTGATCGACGTCGCCGAATCGGCGCTGGCCACGGCGCGCGACACGATCGCGAAGAATCTCGATCGGCAGGTCAAGAAGGCGACGATCACCGAGAGCGACAGGACGGCAGCTCTGGCGCGCGTCGAAACGTCGACGACGACCGATGCCGTGAAGGGTGCCACGCTCGTGATCGAAGCCGCCACTGAAAAGCGGGAGCTCAAGTTCCGGATCTTCGCCGATCTCGACGCCAAGGCCGACGCCGGCGCGATCCTCGCCACGAACACCAGCTCCATCTCGATCACCGAGATCGCCGGCCACACAAAGCGGCCCGAGCTCGTGATCGGCATGCACTTCATGAATCCCGTGCCCGTGATGCAGCTCGTCGAGATCATTCGCGGGCTCGCCACTTCCGATGCGACGACCGAGCGGGTGGTCGCCTGGAGCAGGGCGGTCGGGAAGACGCCGGTCGAGGTGAACGACTTCCCCGGATTCGTCGCGAACCGGATTCTGATGCCGATGATCAACGAGGCCATTTATTGCGTGCACGAGGGCGTCGGCACCCCGGAAGCCATCGACACGGTCATGAAGCTGGGGATGAACCACCCGATGGGTCCGCTCGCGCTCGCCGACTTCATCGGCCTCGATACCTGCCTTTCCATCCTCGAGGTGCTCCACGACGGTCTCGGGGATCCGAAGTACCGCCCCTGCCCGCTGCTGCGGAAGTACGTCGCGGCGGGGTGGCTCGGCCGGAAATCGAGGCGCGGGTTCTATACTTACTGAGTCGCCACTTGCTGAGTCGCCGCACGTTTTTCACTGCAACTTCTTCACCGCAGAGGACGCGGAGGATCGCGGAGGAACGCGCAATGCAGTCGCCAACGGCCCATGTTCATTCGTGGGTTATCGCATTCCTCTGCGATCCTCCGGGTCCTCCGCGTTAAGCCGTGCCGTTCCGGACGCTCCGAATTGATCCGTTCAACGCGCAATATCCTACGTTTCTGATGATTCATCGCTGAGCATGACCCTCATCCCCCTCACCGACGAGCAACGCGAGATCGTCCAGCTCGCCCGCCGCTTTGCCGCGGAGGAGATCGCGCCGCACGCGGACAAGTGGGATCGGGAAGCATCCATGGACCTCGGTGTCGCTCATAAGATGGGAGAGCTCGGGTTCCTCGGTATGCTCATCCCCGAGCAGTATGACGG
>JALYXJ010000291.1 GCA_030947165.1 Gemmatimonadota bacterium | reverse complement strand
CCCGGGATCGGACACGTTCATCTTGAGGATCGCCGGCACTTCGTCCGGGATCCGGTCGACCAGCTCGGCGAGGCGGATCCGGGCGAGAAGGAAGCCGTGGAGCTGCTTAAGAAGATCGACGACGCGAAGCTGCCCGAGCGCGTGGGACAGGAAGCGCGCCGCGAAACCGAGCGCCTTCGCCAGCTCTCCCCCGCGTCGAGCGAGTATCAGGTCATCCGCACGTACCTCGACTGGATCCTCGCGCTCCCCTGGAACAAGACGTCGGGCGAGGAAGAGATCGCGCTCAAGAAGGTCGAGGAGGCGCTGGACAACAAGCACTACGGCTTGAGCGAGGCGAAGGAGCGCATCATCGAGTTCCTCGCGGTGCGCAAGCTGCGCGGTGGTGATCCGCACGGACCGATCCTCTGCTTCGTCGGTCCCCCGGGTACTGGCAAGACGTCCCTCGGCGAGGCGATCGCGACGTCGATCGGCCGCGAGTTCTATCGCATCTCGGTGGGCGGCGTGCGCGACGAGGCGGAGATCCGGGGCCATCGCCGCACCTACGTGGGCGCGATGCCAGGGCTGCTCATCCAGGCCTTGCGGCGCGTGCAGGTGCGCGACCCCGTCCTGATGATCGACGAGATTGACAAGATGTCCGGAGGCGGCCCGAGCGGAGATCCGACCGCGGCGATGCTCGAGGTGCTGGATCCGAGCCAGAACGACGATTTCGTCGACCACTATCTCAACCTGCCGTTCGACCTGAGCAGCGCGCTGTTCATCTGCACCGCCAACAACCTGTTCGACATCCCGGCGCCCCTCCGCGACCGCATGGAGGTCATTCGCATCGCCGGCTACACGGTCGAGGAGAAGGTCGAGATCGCGTGGCGCTATCTGCTGCCACGCCTGCTCGAGGAACACGGCATCAGCGACAAGGATATCCAGTTCACCGACGAGTCGCTCTCGTTCATCTCGAACCGCTATTCGCGCGAGGCAGGGCTGCGGAACTTCGAGCGCAACGTCGCCGCCATCATGCGGAAGCGCGCGCGCAAGAAGGCAGAGGGCGAAGAGGGCGCATGGGTGATCGACGCCGAGAAGGTCGAGGAGATCCTCGGGATCCCGCGGTACGCGGTGGAGGAAGCCGAGCTGGTGCCGGAGATCGGCGTTGTCACCGGCCTCGCATGGACGGCCACGGGCGGCGACCTGATGGTCATCGAAGCGCTGCGCATGCCCGGTCAGGGAAGGCTGACCGTCACCGGACAGCTCGGTGACGTGATGCGCGAGAGCGTTGACGCGGCGTTCTCCTATGTTCGCTCGCGCGCCTCGCAGCTCGGCATCCCGGACTCCGCGTTCAAGGAGTTCGACGTGCACGTGCACCTGCCCGCGGGCGCGATCCCGAAGGACGGGCCGAGTGCCGGCATCACGCTCACGCTCGCGATCGCGAGCGCCCTGTCGCAGCGTCCCGTGCGCCGCGACGTGGCCATGACCGGCGAGGTCACCCTGCGCGGCAAGGTGCTCGAGATCGGTGGCGTGAAGGAGAAGGTCCTGGCCGCGTACCGGGCCGGACTCCGGCAGCTCATCATGCCGAAGTCGAACGAGAAGGACCTGCGCGACGTGCCGGACGAAGTGAAGAAGCAGGTCACCTTCACCTTCGTGGCCACGATGGACGAGGTGCTGCGGCTGGCGCTGATGCCCGCGGTGAGCGACGGATCGCCGGACGGTCGAGCCCCGGCGCCGGCACTTCCCGAGACCTACGCGTCGCTGCCGGTGACCAGCGAACCGGAAGCGTCGGCCGTCAACGCATCGTGATCTTGATGGCGGCGGCGTCGATGACGCCGCCGCTCATCGCATCGGGCAGGTCGCTGTACACGATCAGCGCGCGATCGCCGATGCTGTGCGGCAGGATGGAGATGGTGCGCCCGTTCCACGCGAAGCGCGCCCCGCCCGCGCCCACGCTTCGCTCCGGCGTACCCGTGCGCTTGGCCGTTGCACGCGTGACGGCATCGGAGAACTCGGCCGCCTCGAGCGGCGTGTCCCACACGCTCGCCCACACGAGGCCGCGGCCGTCCGGACCCTGCACCACCACGTAGCGGTCGCCGTCCCAGCCCGCCGCCGCGCGCGCGGCGAGCGTCTCATCCTTGAGATGCTGATAGAGAAAGAGCCGCGTGCCGAACTCGCCAAGGTTGTTCTCGTAGACACTGGTCGCGCCGCGCGGTGCCGGGAGCGTCACGACGCTCGGCTCGTCCGGAGTCGCGCCGAAGTACGCGTCGGTGTGGAGGATCTGCTCACTGGACCGCGGTATGGCGGAAAACAGGTTGGCCGTACTCTTGTTCTCCTTGAAGCGCTGCACGAAGTCGGCGCCGCTCAGGTAGGGAAAGAGCAGCGACTCCTGAATGACCATCGGCGCCGTGGCGAACACCGGCATCGCGCTCTGGTTCTCCCGGATCATCTCACGGATGCGGTCGCGCCCGCCCACGCGCAACGCCACGTTGTCCGAGCCGCCGAGCATCATGGACAGCTGTTCGAATTGCGCCTGTCCCTCGATGACTGCCTGGGCCGCGGTGGTCCGGTCGTCGTCGGACGTGGACTTCTGGATCGAGTCGAGGTTGATGTATTGATCCTGCAGCGCGTGCACCAGCTCGTGCGTGATGGTGATGCCGATGGTCCGGTCGTCCGCGCCCTTCACGACATAGAGGACCTTCGTGGCCGGATCGTAGTAGCCGGCCACCTGCTCCGTCAGCACCGCGAGCAGGAGCTTGCGCAGGTCCATCGAGTCGGGAATCATGCCGAGCAGCTTGTACGCGGCCTCCTCGCCGGCCAGCTCCTTCGCGGGAGTCGCCTCGTCGAACTTCCTGAGCAGGAAGTCGCGCACCTGTTCGCGCGTGCGCACTTCCACCTTGGGCGGCGTCTTGAACTTCAGCCCCGTGGCTTTCTCGAGCCGCGGGACCGCGTCGGCCACTTCACTCGCGTAGGGGCCGTCACCGGCGGGATTCTTCCGACAGGCGCTTGCGCTCACCAGGAGCATCATCGCGAGGAGCCGTCCCGACCGACGCACGTTCACTCCTCCCATTCCACCCTCCGTCCGGTCATCAGCCCCACCACCCGCGCCACGTCGTGCCCACGCACCACGATGCCGTCCTCCTGGAGCTGCCGCTCGAGGTCGATGTCCAACTCCGCGCGCGACGCGCGCGTCGGCTCGGCCGTCGGGCTCGCGGTGGACGTCGAAGCGGTTGCCGGAGCGGCACCGCCAACCGGCTCGGGCACGGGCGGCTTGGTGAATGCCGCCTCGAGCTCCGCACCCAGACGCTCCAACACGGCGAAGCCGTCCCGCGCGATGCGGTCCAGCTGCGGTGCGGCCTGGCGCTCGGCGCCCGGCGTCCCATGGCTCTGCCGGCCCCACTTCCGGCGCCGCGCGATCAGCTCCTCCGCCCGCGCCGAATACGCCGCCGTCGCCTGGGTGTGCGCACAGGCCTCGTCCAGCGCGTCGATCGCCTTGTCGGGACGGCGGCGGTCCGTGACCCACAGGTCGGTCAGCTCGATGGACGCACGCACGGCTGCATCGGTGATCACCACGTTGTGATGGCGGGCGAACGAGGGCACGCGAGTTCGCAGGATCTCGAGCGTTTCGGCCGGCGACAGCTCGCGCACGGCGATTTTCTGGAAGCGGCGCTCCAACGCTGGATCCCCAAGGATCCACCGTTCGTACTCCTCGTCGGTCGTGGCGCCGAGCATGCGGAACTCGCCGCGCGCCAGAGCCGGCTTGAGCATGTTGGCGGCGTCCATCGCCGAACCGCTCGCACTGCCCTGGCCGATCAGATTGTGCATCTCGTCGACGAACAGCAGCACGTCGCCGGCGGCGCTCGTCTCCGCCACGAGCGCGCGCAGCCGCTCCTCGTACTGCCCGCGATACGTGGTGCCCGCCAGCAGCCCGACCGCGTCGAGGGAGAGCAGCCGGAGGTCCCGCATGGCGAGGGGCACCGTGCCCTCGGCGATGCGGAGGGCGAGCCCTTCGGCGATGGCTGTCTTGCCCACACCGGCCTGCCCTACCAGCGCGGGATTATTCTTCCCCTGCCGCAGGAGAATGTCGATGGTGCGGGCGATCTCCTCGTCGCGACAGCGCACCGCCTCCAGCCGGCCGGCGCGCGCGTCGGCGGTGAGATCCCTGGTGAACCGCGCGAGCGCGGGGGTGTCGGAAGGGCCGGAAGAGCGGGCGTCGTCGATCATTGGATCCGGGAAGGTATGGCAGGCGTCGGGTACGTGGTACCTGGCAATAACATACTTGACACAGGCAATGGGTACAGCCAAGATGATCAATGGCTACCCGACGGATTCTCCTTCCTATCGGGTTTCCCCATGCCCGATAGGCCGCGGAGAGTGCTTGTGCCATTGAATATCCAAGTTGTTGCCGACGATAGCGGTTGCAAGGGACAGGGC
>JALYXJ010000278.1 GCA_030947165.1 Gemmatimonadota bacterium | reverse complement strand
TCTGGGCACCATCGCGGCGGCGGTACCACGCCCACACGGTGACATTCTGCCGATCTGCCAGCGCTGGCGCGGGCCGGTAGCGCATCCCGACGGCGGCTCCAGGCCTTACCGATGACCGCTCGAGCTGGAGACGGCTCGGTGACGCGGCGCCGAGGTTCTGCTTTGCTCCGGGCGCCAGCAGCATCGCCATCACCGCGCCGCCGACGGCGATCAGAAGACCCAAGCCAAGTCCCGCGTAAGTGCCGGTGGGCACGTGCAGCCTCCGATCTCGCGTCGGACCGGCAGGGGTCCGCTCCGCGTTCCCAACAGTTTCGCGCGCAGGACGGAGGAGGACCTCGCGTTCCCCAGCTCGCAATTCGGCCTCGATGCGCGCCCACACGTCCGGGGACACGCCGGGCAACACTTCCTCACGTGCCGCCTCGCCCAAGGCACGGATCTCGTCGACGGTGTGCGCGCACGCGGAGCACCTCGTGACATGCAGACCCACACGGCTCCGCGCCGCACTCACGTCCGACCGGTCCGCGTGCGCGGACAGGGCATCGAGGCTCGGGTGAAAAGTGCCAAGCAGGCGGGTCATCGGGAACCTCGCAGAATCTCGCGCAGCTGCCGCCGCGCGCGATGGAGACGGACCTGGGAACTGCCGGGCGAGATGCCGAGCAGTTCGGCGATCTCGGTGTGGTCGTAGCCCTCGACCTCCTTGAGGAGAAACACGGTCCGATGCTCGACAGAGAGCTGTGCGAGGGCGGCACCGATCGTGAGGCGATCGAGAAGACTGTCCCGCGGCGCCACTAGCGCCGCCACCGCGTCGACGTCCACTTCGCGGCGTCGCCGGCTGGTTCGCAGGTGCATGAGTGCCTGACGCACCGCGACCCGACGAATCCACGAGGAAAAGCCGGCCGCGCTTCCCGTGAAGCCACGCGCCGCGCCCGCCAGGCGAACGAACACCTCCTGCGTCGCATCCTCGGCATCGGCCCGGTTACCGGTGAGCCGAAACGCCGAGCGAAACACCACGTCGCCGTAGCCGCAAAACAGCTCGCCGAGCGCTGAGGTCTCACCCGCGACGACGTCCGCGAGCAGGCCCTGAAACCGGCGCGAGTCGCTTGGACCTTCCGGAATCTCCTTCGCGGAGGCATCTGACAGGAGGGGCATGACTTCTGAATGCCGTCCGGGAGGAAAAGCTTACTCTGTTCTTCTCACGCCAGACTCGTGGCAGCGCGCCCGGTAAAATCGTATCGCTCCGCTTCGGCCCGTTCCGCCCTGTCCCAGACCCCGACGCCACACTCAGCCGACTGCATGCGCCTCGCCGCTCTCGCCCTGATCGCCGTCCCGCTCTGCGCGGCCGCCGCGCGCGCGCAGACGGTGTCGGGCCAGGTACTGTCGCTCTCGACCAGGAAACCGCTCGCGGCCGTCCGCGTCGCGCTCGTGGACGACAGCGCCCGCATCGTGGCCGCCGCGGTGACCGACTCTCTGCTCGGCGCCTTCTATGTGGATGCCCCCCGCGCCGGGCGGTACCGCGTCGTGCTGTTCGCGCCGACCGGCGGCTCCTTCCTCAGCCCGGCCGTGGGGGTCGATTCCGGTGCGACCGACGAGCGGACGTACTCGGTGCCCGAGCTATCAGAGGCGTTCCACGGCGAGCACTTTCCCGCGGATGTCACCAAGCAGGCGGCGATCGCCGTGGGCAGCGCGGGACCGCGCTATCCGGTCGGGATGCGCGAGATGCGGGTGCGCGGCTCGGTGGGCGTCGCCTTCATCGTGGACTCCAGGGGCGAGCCGGTTGTGAGCTCACTCCAGGTGGTGATCAGCTCCGACGAGGCATTCACGCAGGCGGTCCGGGAGGCACTGCCCCGGATGCGGTTCACCGCCGCCGAGGTGAATGGCCAGCGGGTCGGGCAGGTGATGCCGCTGACCTTCGGCTTCGGATTTCCCGGCGATCAGATCGTCGGCGACGTCACGACCGTGGCGGTCGGCGTTGTGCGCTCGATCCGGTAGGTGCGGTCGTCCTGAGCGCAGCGAAGGACCTGCACTCCTCGGGCAAGTGCAGTTCCTTCGGTCGTTTCACTCCCTCAGGACGACAGCTGGGCTCAGAACGACTTTATCCACACACGCGCGCCGTCAGAACGGCAGGTCGTCGTCCTCGTCGGCCAGCGCGCCAGGGAAGTCCTCGAAGTCATCACCGCCGGCGCCGGTCTTCGCCTTCGCGGGCGCGGTCGATCGGGCTCGCGAGCCCGATTCGGCGTCGGAGTCGCCGCCGCCGCCGCGTCCGCCGGAGCCGCCGCCGAGCATGATCAGCTCACGGACATTGATCTCAGTGGAGTAACGCGTCTGATTCTCCTTGTCCTGCCACTGCCGGTACTCGATCCGTCCCTCGACGTAGAGCTTGTCGCCCTTCTTCACGTACTTCTCGACGATGTCCGCGAGCTGCGAGCTCTTGGTGTTCCACACCACGCAGCGGTGCCATTCCGTCTTTTCCTGCTTCGTGCCGCTCGCATCGTTCCACGACCGGCTGGTCGCGAGCGAGAAGGTCGCCACCCGATTCCCACCGGTGGTCGAGCGCACCTCGGGATCGTTTCCGAGGTTTCCGATCAGCGTCACCTTATTCAAGCTCCGGCTCATACACTCCTCCTGGGCGAGATGTCGATGCCTCGCCGCACACGCTAAAGATTAAGTCCACAGATGACGCACCGAATTGTTGCACACATCCGTAAAACACACTCATCCATCCACTTGCGTCACTTGATGTAACACTTCATCTCACGTCGGCGCCAGACTCCGCCGCAGGACCAGCGCGTCCTCGGCCGGGCGCGAGTAGTAGCCTCGCCGACGGCCCACCACGTCGAACAGACGGGACTGATAGAGGGCCCGCGCCGCGGTGTTCGACTCCCGCACCTCAAGATAGAGCGCCCGGACGCCGGACTCCATGGCCGTCGCGACGACGCGGTCCAGCAGCACTCCGCCGATGCCCCGACGTCTCGCGGCTGGCGCCACCGCGAGGTCGGCGATCTCGCCCTCCTCGCCATACAGGAGGGCGACAACATAGCCCAGCAGGGGCGCGGCGCCACCCCTCCCCGCACGTCCAGCCGCCCCGTCTTCGGCGACGAAGAATCGAGCATGTGGGAGGGCGAGCGCGGCCGCCAGCGACTCCACCGACCAGGGGTCCGAGAAGGACACCCGTTCGATCGCGCCGACGGGCTCGAGGTCGGTCCCGACGGCGTGCCGGACAGCCACCGGAGGCCTCGCGGCGCCCCCGATCATCGGTGCGATAGCGGCCGCCCGTGGGCCGCTTCCCACTTCACCTGGGCCTCCGCCAACCGACCGTACCACGGCTCCCACCCCGCCAGGTCGGCAGGTGCAGTCGCGTCAATCAGATTTGTGAGAAGCGCGGCGGCGGCAGCACGCGGCACCACGGTATGCGCCACGAGGTGGGCGTGGTGTTCGTCGGCGAATGCTTGAAGCGCCGATTGGGGGACGAGGAGCGTCGGCCCCTGTGGCGCGACCAGCCCCTGCGCATCGACCTCGAACAGCTCCGTGTAGTACTCGCCGCGCAGCGCATCGATCGCCGCGAGGTGGCGGCCCGGCGGGAGCGGGTTCTGCGAGGCGACCAGCAGCGCGAGTGACGACAGGGGGACAAGGGGCGCGCCGGTCGCCATCGCCATCCCCTTGGCGATCCCGCCGGCGATGCGAAGGCTCGTGAAACTGCCGGGCCCGGCTCCGCACACGACGCGGTCGATCGCCACGGGTGCGACGCCCACGGTCTCGAGCAGCTCGGCGACAGCGGGCATGAGGGCCTCCTTTTCTCGCCCGCGCATGGCCACCGAGCGCTCCCCAAGCAGCGCACCGTCGCGCAGCACCGCCGCGCTGCCGGCATACGTCGCCGCCTCGAGCACGAGGCTGATCACGCGTGCCAGCCGGCGTAGAGGAGGCGTCGCTCCGGATCGTGCGGCAGGTGCTGCAGGGAAAGCGCGACGCGGCCGCCCGGCAGCCGATCGTCGGCGCGCTCGGGCCATTCGATCAGCACGATTGCATGCGCGCTGAGCAGCTCGTCCCAGCCGAGTGAATCGAGCTGGTCGCGGCTGTCGAGGCGATACAGGTCGATGTGGGTGACCGGGAACCGCGGCGGTGGCGCACGATACTCGTGCACGAGGGCGAAGGTGGGGCTCGTGACTTCGTCCGTGACGCCGTACCCGGCGCAGATGGCCTGGACGAGCGTCGTCTTCCCTGCCCCGAGCTCGCCGCTGATCGTGACGATCAGCGGCGCATGCGCGGAGCGACCAAACCGGCGTCCCCAATCGCGCAGCTCGGGCTCGGACATCGCCAGGGCGCCATGCTCCGCCAGGGGCGGTACGAGAGGCGGGTGCGCAACCGGTGGCGGGGGGGCGGGCACCTCGCCCGAGCTGCTCACCGTCGGCCGCCGACTTTCACGTCAGCCGCGACCTTGCCGCGCACCGGCGCGCCCGCCATCCGGGCCTTCACCTCGAACAGTTGATCGCGCAACCGCGCCGCGGCCTCGAAGTCGAGGGCCGTCGCGGCCTCGCGCATCTGCGCCTCCAGCATCTTGATCAACTCTTCCGGATCGGCGAGCTGATACTCCTGCGCTTCCTTCTCGGCGACCTTCTTTCCACGCTTCGGCTTCTCTTCCTCGCGCTCGGTGCGGGCGTCGGCGACGCGCGTGATGAAGCGCACCTGGTCGATGCTCTTCGAGACGGAGACCGGTGTGATGTCGTGCTCCAGGTTGTACGCCGTCTGGATCTCGCGCCGCCGCGATGTCTCATCGATGCAGCGCTGCATGGAGCCGGTGATGCGATCGGCGTAGAAGATCGCCTTCCCGTTCAGATGGCGGGCTGCGCGGCCGACGGTCTGGATGAGCGAACGGTCGGAACGCAGGAAGCCCTCCTGATCGGCGTCGAGGATCGCCACGAGCGACACCTCCGGCATGTCGAGCCCTTCGCGCAGGAGGTTGATGCCGACGAGCACGTCGAACTCGCCGAGCCTCAGACCCCGAACGATCTCCATCCGCTCGATCGCGTCGATGTCGGAGTGCATGTAGCGCACGCGCACCCCGACCTGCTGGAGATAGTCGGTGAGGTCCTCTGACATCCGCTTCGTGAGCGTGGTGACGAGCACCCGCTCGCCGACCTTCACCCGCTTGTGAATCTCGCCGAGCAGGTCGTCCACCTGGCCGCGCACGGGTCGCACCTCGATCACCGGATCGATCAGCCCGGTGGGACGGATGATCTGCTCGACGACCACGCCCTCCGACAGACGGAGCTCCAGCTCACCGGGGGTCGCGGACACAAAGACGGCGCGCGGGGTGAGGGATAAGAACTCGTCGAACATCAGCGGCCGGTTGTCGAGCGCGCTGGGGAGGCGGAAGCCGTAGTCCACCAGCGTGAGCTTGCGCGCTCGGTCGCCGTTGAACATGCCGCCGATCTGCGGCAGCGTCACGTGCGACTCGTCCACCACGACGAGGAAGTCTTCGGGGAAATAGTCGAACAGGCACGCGGGCCGCTCGCCCGCCTGCCGCCCCGACAGATGCCGCGAGTAGTTCTCGATGCCGGCACAGGTGCCGATTTCGAGCATCATCTCGATGTCGAAGTTCGTCCGGCTCTCGAGCCGCTGGGCCTCGAGCAGCCGCCCGGCCGCCCGCATCTCCGTGAGCCGGCCGGTGAGCTCGTCGCGAATGACTCGCACCGCACGCTCGAGCGTCGGCCGCTGCGTGACGAAATGCTTGGCGGGATAGATCGCGGCGCGATCGAGGGTCGTGATCGTCTCGCCGGTGACGACGTTGATCTTGGAGACGCGCTCGACCTCGTCGCCCCAGAGCTCGACGCGCACGCCCTGCTCCTCGTATGCCGGAAAGATCTCGACCGTGTCGCCGCGCACACGAAAGGTGCCGCGCTCGAAGGCGACGTCGTTCCGATTGTACTGGATCTTCACCAGCGAGCGGAGGATGTCGTCGCGCGGAATCCTCTGGCCCTTGGTGAGCGTC
>JALYXJ010000275.1 GCA_030947165.1 Gemmatimonadota bacterium | reverse complement strand
GCTCGCGCTCCGCTTCGCGGGGTTCCCCACCCCACGCGAGCGCGCGCGCCAGCGCCAGACGATAGTCAGCCTGACGTGGGTCGCTCGCCAACAGCGTGCGATACTCCTGCGCCGCCTCGCGATAGCGCCCGGACTGCAGCAGCACGGCCGCATACTCGGCGCGAATCGCTTGAGAGCGGCGATCGCCCGTTGCCGCCGCACGCGCCGGCGGCGTTCGTCCGCGCTGCGCCGCCAGAGGCGCCGCCGCAAGTGGTACCAGTACCAGGAGGGCGCACACCCGTTGCGCAGACGTCGGCCCAGGCCGCACTCTCATCGTCCGCCATGCAGTGCGAGGGCGTCCCGATAGCGGCGCAACGCCTCATCGGTGCGCCCTGCCTCTCGCAACAGCCGGGCGAGCGAGAGCAGCGCGTCGTCATCTCGCGGGTTGTCCCGCACCCATCGCTCCAACTCCCCGATGGCCGGCTCGCGCCGGCCTGCGCGCTGCAGGCGATACACGCGATCCTGCATCGCCTCACGCGGCGTCCGCTTCCCATCTCCACGTGCTCGCAGCTCCTGGACGCTCAGCGCCCGCGCGTTGCGAGCACGCCACGCACTGTCCTCGCCGGCGAAGCGCGCGTATGCCGCTCGTCCCGACACGATTGGAATGTTCGGCCGGATGACGTCCTGCGAGTCTCCGGGCCATGAGCCCATCGACGCGGCCGCAGAGTCGGCGGCCATGGTGCGCAGGGCTGACGCGCCGATCACGCGAAAGGTGCTCACCGCGCCGGTGAGCAGCACGACGATGGCGAGGCCGAACAGGACGGCGTATGGGGCGCGACGGAGGCGGAGGCTGGCGAGGAGTCGTCGACGGTGACTCGTCACGGCTGATTACCGGCACGGGTCAACGGCTCGTATGCGGGACGCTCGGCCTCGTCGCGCCGGTGTCGTGGGCCGGTGCGCGGTGCCTCGAAGAGCGTGAGGCCGATGCCGGCGGCGATGCTGTAAGGCGCCGGCGCGCTCGATCGAACCGGCTGACGCACTCGCAGGACGTTGAAACGATATATCGGCTCGCCGGATGTGCGCGCGTCGTGCGGCAGATCGCGATCGCCGAGCTGTCGGGTCAGATGGAAAATTGCCGCCGCACGCTCGACGAGTGGCTCGAGACGATGATCGTATCCCACGCCTCGACCGGCCGTCACGTCGCCGGCGTAGGTCACGAGCGCCGTCGTCTCGATGCTCTCGAGGAGCTCCGCCAGCGCCGCCAACGCGGTCTCGGCATGTGGCGCCGAACACACCAGCGGCGACACCGTGTCGATGAGCACACGCGTCGGGCGAGCGTGGGGGGGGAGGAACAGCCGACGCAGATCATCGAGCACCTCGTCCGGCGACGCCATGTGTTGCAGGAGCGCCGAGAAGTTCGGGCGGTAGCGGAGCAGCACCAGCCGTCCTTGCCGTAGAGGTGCCTCGAGATCGATTCCGAAGTGCGCCGCTTGCGAGCGGAGATCGGTGAGGCGGTCGGCGGTGAGCATCGCCACCGTCTCGCCGAGCCGCAGCCCCTGTTGCAGGAACTGAAGTCCAGCGGTCGTCTTGCCGGTGCCCGGTCCACCAGACAGCACGTGAATGCGCCCAGTGATGGCGCCGCCAAGCCGCGCGTCGAGCGGTGGAATGCCGCTCGGAATCATGTGATGCGCGTCACTCATCGGATCGCATTCGGCTTCTCAGAGGGGTGCACGTGTCGAGCGAAGTCATGGCTTGGCGAGCATTTTCCGGACGTCGACACGGAGCTCGCGCGTCGTGCAATGACGATGTGCACCCTGGCATGAGCCTTGACCAATGGAGCGCGTTCGTCGAAAGCACCTCTCACGCTTACAAGTCATGTGCCGTAGCGTCACCAAGCGCGTCGCCATTCTCGCGTCGTTGTGCTCGATCGCGACTCTCGCCGCGGCTCCGGCGTCGGCGCAGACAAAGGGTCGAGCGCAACGCGTGGAGGTGTGGGGCTTTACCGGCCCCTGGGACCCGATGAGCACGAGCGCGGTGCGGGCGTTCGGAAGCGGACTCGACGCGGTGATCACGGGATGGATCGGGCTCGACAGTACGACCGCCCGCCCAATTGAGCCCGTTCTGTATCCGGACACCGTGCGACCTCGCCGGGGGACGCTACGTCGCATGGCGATCGTCACGAGCTGGCATGGGGACCGCTTTCATCCGCAGACGATTCGCACGCTGGCAACGGATCCGGTGCGGCTGGCGCAGACGGCGGGACTGATCGCGCGGCATGCGGCGGCGAAACACTATCGCGGACTCGTCCTCGACTTCGAGATGCTGACGACCGCCGACACCGCCGCGCTCGCCCGCGTCGTCGGCACGATCGTGGATTCTGCCCATCGACTGGGGGTGCGGCCGGTCGTCGTCGCCATTCCGGCGAGCGACACCGCGGCGTACCCGGCCCGGATGCTCCTCGGCGTGGCGGATCTCGTTGCGCCGATGCTGTACGACCAGCACTGGGCAGGCTCCACGCCGGGACCGATTGCGGATCCGCTCTGGGTTCGCCAGGTGCTCGCGCAACGCATCGCCGAAGCGGGGAGTCCGGCTCGCATCGTCGCCGCGCTTCCGGCCTACGGCTATCGCTGGTGGCAGGATGGGAAGCGCCCGACCGACCACATCAGCTATCGCGAGGCGCAGCAGATCGCTGCCGCTGGGCGCGTGCCGCTGGTGCGCGATCCGGTGACGAAGACGCTGCGCGCAGTCAAGCCCGGTGAATGGGAGCTGTGGGTCGCGGACGCGGATCTGATGCGGACCCTCGTCGGCGACGCCCGCGCGGCCGGCGTGCGTCGGTTCGCCGTCTGGCGGATGGGACAGGAGGACAGCGTGGTGTGGCGGTCTGCGT
>JALYXJ010000267.1 GCA_030947165.1 Gemmatimonadota bacterium | reverse complement strand
CCCCTGTGCCGGCCGACCGCATCGATCTCGTCGATGAAGATGATGCACGGCGCCTGCGCCTTGCCCTGCTCGAACAGGTCGCGCACCCGGCTCGCGCCGACGCCCACGAACATCTCCACGAAGTCGGAGCCCGACATCGAGAAGAAGGGACGGCCAGCTTCGCCGGCCACTGCACGCGCGAGCAGCGTCTTGCCCGTGCCCGGCGGTCCGACCAGCAGGCAGCCCTTCGGCAGACGCCCGCCGAGCTTCGTGTATTTCTGCGGATCCTTGAGGAACTCGATGATCTCCTGGAGCTCCTGCTTGGCTTCGTCCGCCCCGGCGACGTCGGCGAAGGTGACCTTCGGCGTGTCGCCCGTCAGCAGCTTCGCCTTCGACTTTCCGAAGGAGAACGCCTTGTTGCCGCCCGCCTGCATCTGGCGGAACAGGAAGAGGTAGAAGCCGATCAGCAACAGCCAGGGCAGGAAGTTGACGATCCACGCCATCAGGCTGGGCTTCGCGTCCTGCGACGTGATCTGGACGCCCTTGGCCATGAGCAGCTCGACTTCGGCCGGCGAATCCTTCGCCGCGAACTGCGTGATGAACTTCTTGGTCGGCTTGTTGTTGACCGAGACGGGCTCGCGGAAGGTTCCGGTAACGTTCTTCCCGGCCTGGATGGTCACGTCCAGGACGTTCCCTCGGGTCAGCTGCTCGCGATACTGGTCGAACCGGATCTCCGCACCGGCATCGGTGCGGTTGTTCGACAGCTGAATGAGCGCGACGGGAATGAGTACGATGAGGATCCAGAACGAGAGCGTCTTGCTCAGACGTCCCCAGTTGGTCCCCTTGTTGTTCTTGTCGTTCTTGGGAGGCATAGGTACCGGCATTTACAGCAGGCTCGCGATATAGGGCAGGTGGCGGAAGCTTTCCGCGTGATCCAATCCGTATCCGACCAGAAATTCGTGTGGTGCGTCGTACCCGATGAACTTCGTCTCGTACTTCAGCTCGGCCGCGATGTGCTTGTGCAGCAGGGCGCAGATCTCCAGGGAACGCGGCTTTCGTGCCCGGAGCAGGTCCATCAAACGGTTCAGCGTCCGACCCGTGTCGACGATGTCCTCGACCAGCAGAATGTGCTTGCCCTCGAGCTTCGTCTCCGGGTCATACACCAGGCGAACGTTACCGCTCGACTCGGTGCTGTCGCCGTAGCTCGACGCCACGAGAAAATCCACGTGCAGCGGACGGTTGACCTCACGCACGAGATCGCTGAGAAAGATGAAGCTCCCCTTGAGCAGGCCGAGCACCAGCAGCTCGCCGTGAGGATAAGCCGCGGTGATCTCCGCGCCCAGCTCCTTGACGCGCCGGGCAATCTCGGGCGCGTCGTAGACGATGCGGCGCAGGGTCCGGCCCTCGAGGCGCGGATCAGCGATCGATGCGTTCACAAATGTAATGTCGTTCCGGTCGTCCGGACCGCGCGGTTGCCGCGTCGCTGCGGCGCACTCCTGGAATCCAGACGACGTCGTCTCCCGCGACGACCACGGGCCAGCCCGCACGATCCACCCCGCGCACGCCCGCCTCCGACAGGTACCGCTTCACACGCCGGCGAGGCTGCGCGCCGGCTGTGGCGAGCCGATCCCCAGCGACCCACGAGCGCACGATCGACGGTTCCCCCACCGGGAACGAGGCATGCCACTCTCCCCCGCGACGGGCCGCACGCGCTGGGGGCGGGCGGTCCGTTGCAACGCGAAACCGGAACTGGCCCCACTCCACGGCACCCTGCTCAGGCAGAAGCGTCGGGACGGCCCTTTCGGGAGGCCGGCGGCACAACAGATACGAGCCCGGCCGCGCATCGACGCACCACCCGCCCGAGAGCGGCACCGTTCCACTCTCGGGTACCGAGCTTGTAAACGCGGCAAGACGCTGGGTTCCCCGTCGGTCCAGCGAAAGACCGACCCGGCCCGCCAGCGAGCCCCACAGCATGGCCAGTGAATCCCGATCATACCCGGCCAGTTCCGCCGAAGCAACGATCAGGGCATTGGGGGCGGCGCGCCGAACCCGCAGCCGGTCGTCGACAACGGTCTCCAGCGCCGAGCGCCAGTCCGCCGCCTCCCGCGAGGCAGCGAGCAGGGCAGCGTCGATCGCGGGATCGGCTCGACGCAACGCGGGCAGCAAGTCGTGTCGCACCCGGTTGCGGAAAAAACGAGGAGAGTGGTTGCTGGGGTCCTCGACCCAGGCCACTCCAGCGGCTGCAGCGTACGACGCGAGCACGGCGCGGCGCAGGCCCAGGAATGGGCGCACGATGTCGCTCGGTGCGTGCAGGCCAGCCAGCCCACGCGCTCCGCTGCCGCGAAGGAGACGCATCAACACCGTTTCGAGATGATCGTCCTCGGTGTGCGCCGTCACTACGCGCGCGCCGAGCGACGCCGCCTCAGCGCGCAGAAATTGATAGCGCTGGCGACGCCAGGCCGCCTCCCGATCCGTCGTCGGCCGATCCTCACTCCCGAGACGCTGCATCACCACCGGCAGCCCGAGTGATGCGGCCACACGCGCCACGTGGGACGCGGCCGTGGTCGCCGCCTTCCCCGTCGCATGATCCATCGTGGCGACCGCCGCGATGCGCGAGCGCGCGACCGCCGCCATGGCATGCAGCAACACCATGGAATCCAGCCCGCCGGAGATGGCGAGCAGTAGCGGCGCCTCGGTGGCTCGCGCCGAACGGCGGGCCGCCTGACGGACAGCGCGCGCGGAGTCGTAGTCCATTGCCATGAAGTATAGCCCCATCCCGCCTCCCCGTGCAGCGCGACGGCCTCTGGCTCGCCCGAATGCACGCCACTATCTTGTGATGCGTTCGCCCGGTCTTCACGGCTACAGGAGTGGCACCTTGGAAACTCACGGCCCGCTCGGCACTCTGTGGGTTGGTCTCGGCCTCTGCGGCTTCTATATCGCGCTGGTCTGGATCAACACCCTGCTCGGCTTCGTCCTGACACCACTGTTCCTGATCCCGCTCACGTGGGTGAAAGAGCTGTTCCGCGGGAAGGCCCCCGCGCGTGGCTGATCGGGTTCGGCGCCGCTCGATTCAAAAACTGACGGGAAGGGACGCTCGCCCACGGCACGCGTCCCTTCTCTTTTTCGTCTCTGCGCGCCGGCGTCGGCTCCTGTTCGGCATGATCGGCGCGCTCTGTGCGAGCGCCGGGCGCCTCTCTGCCCAGGTTGCGCCCCTCGCGCCCCGCCCCTGGCTCGACTGGTACACGGCCGAGACCGAGCACTTCGTCTTTCACTACCCCGCTCCCTATCGCACCTGGGCCCTATCGCTCGCCGAGCGGATCGAAGGCGTTCGGGCGCAGGTGGATCGCGTGGTGGGATTCGCGCCGCAGCAACGCGTGCACGTCGTCATCGACGATCCAGCCGAAGCGGCGAACGGTTATGCGTTCACCGCGCTCGACGCCCCCACGATCGTGCTCTGGCCCACCCCGCCCGATCCCCGGCAGGAGATCGGGAACGCGCGCGTGTGGCAGGAGTTGCTCGTCACGCACGAGTACGCACACGTCGCCCATCTGGTGCGGCCCACCCGCAATCGCTTCAAGCGCCTGCTCTGGTCGCTCTCGCCGGTGCCGCTCGGACCGATCGCGAGCAACGCGCCGCGCTGGGTGCTCGAGGGATACGCGACGTACGTGGAAGGCCGCATCACCGGAAGCGGTCGACCGAACAACGCCTGGCGCGCCGCCGTCATTCGTCAGTTCGCCGTCGAGGGGAAGCTTCCCGGTTACGGGCAGCTCAACTCGTCGGCTGGATGGGAGGGCGGCAGCTTCGCCTACCTCGTCGGCTCGGCGTACCTCGAGTGGCTCGCGCGTCGCCAGGGCGACGCGAGCCTCATTGCCCTGTGGCGGCGGATGACCGCGGTGACGGAACGCTCGTTCGATCAGGCGTTCGTCGGCGTCTACGGAGCGCCGCCGGCGGAGCTGTACGGGCGCTTCAGTGCCGAGGTGACCTCCGACGCACTGGCGATCGAGCGCGCGCTCCGTCGCGAGGGACTCGCCGACGGCACGCTCGTGCAGCGGCTGCAGCGCAGCACGGGAGATCCCGCCATCTCGCCTGACGGGCGCTACGTGGCGTTGACCATCCGCCGCGAGGACGCGCCGAGCCAGCTCGTGGTCTGGAAGACGGCGGAGGAACCGGATACCGTGTCGCAGCGCCGAAGTGCCGCCCAGATGCGGCGCGATCCCGAAGACGTGCCCGACCGCACCTTCTATCCGCCACCGAAGAAGCCGGTCATCACGCTCATCTCCACCGACGGTGCGCCGTACGAGACGCCGCGCTGGTTCGCCGACAACAAGCGCCTGCTCGTGTCACGGCGCACCCCGACGAGCGATGGCACGCTGCGACAGGATCTCTACGTCTGGAGTGCTGAGGATGGTGAGCTCTCGCGAGTGACGCGCGGCGCCGCCCTCCGCGACGCGGATCCTTCCGCCGACGGACGATGGGCGGCGGCGGTGCGCTGCGACCGAGGGTGGTGCGACCTGGTGCGCGTCGACCTCGCCACCGCCGAGGTTCGCGTGCTCCGCTCCGGGAGCGTGACGCGCAACTACTACCGTCCACGCGTCTCGAAGACGACGGGCGAGATCGTCGTCGCCGAGCAGACCGACGATCGATGGCGGATCGCCGTGGTGCCACCGGACGGCGGCACCCAGCGCTACGTCGATCCCGAGGACGGCGTGACGCGGTACGATGCGACCTTCGCGCCCGATGGACGGACCATCGTCGCCACGTCGGAGGCGGGGGGCATCGCGAACCTGGAACGGATCGATCCGGCGACCACTCGGGTGGCCCAGCTCACCTCCGTCACTGGCGCCGCCATCGCGGCCGATGTCGCCCCCGACGGCAGTGTGTGGTTCCTCGCGCTGCACGGAAGTGGCTACGATCTCCGTCGGCTGCGCACGGACAGCACGCAGATGGCGCCGGTGCTTCCACTCGCGCTCGTGCTGTCGGATACACTGTCGCCAGTGCTGCCGCCGCGTCGTCTGCGGTCAGCGGAGGACTCGTCAGGACGTCCGTTGCGCGGTCCGACGCCCGACGAGCGTGGCTACGGCGTCGGGCCTTCGCGCTTTCGTCTGGTTCCCGGCACGACGAGCGGCTTCGGCGGTAGCTCGACCCAACTTGCGCTCGTGCGGAGCGATCCAGTGGGTCGACTGGGCGTCTCACTCCTCGGATCCGTGGGAACCCCTTCATTGCCGGAAGGCGGCGCCCTGACGCTGACGACGCGCCTGACGCGGACGGAATGGAGCGTGACGGGCTGGCTGTCGCACGAAGCGCCGTCGCGTGAGCTCGCGGCGGCCATGCCCGCCGGGTTGGACCTCGCGCGGCGCGGCGGGGCGCTGCGAGCCGAGCGCACGTACGTCGGCGACGGCGAGGAGTTCATCGGCACCATGGCGCTGCTGGCGGAAGACCAGCTCCCCACGGCTCTCGAGCCGACCACGCGCGCCGCGGGGATCGCCGGCCTGCGCGTCACGCTGCGTCAGCGCGACGATGATACCAGGTACGTGGAGCGGCTCGACCTCATGGGCGAGGCCGGCCGTTCGTTCGACGGACGGTACGCGCGACAACGCAGCGCGCTCAACATCGGCGTGGGCTCGCGGGCGCGCGCACTCACCACGGGAGAGCTGGCCTTCGGCTCACTGAGCGGCCCGGGGAGCGATCGGGAACAGTTCGTCATCGGCGGTTTCGCGTCGCCGCTGATCGATCCGCTGTATGACGCGCGCCGTGTCGACGCCCCAGCATACCCGCTCGCCAGCGCGCGCGGTTTTTCGTTCGCGTCCTATCGCGTCGCCTTTCCCATCCCGCCGATCGAGGTCTACTATCATGGCCTGACGGTGGACAGCTTCAAGAACACACTGCGGAGCTACGGCGCAGAGATCCGGCAGCTGGTGCCGGCGGTCGCGGCGCTCGGCACCCCTGAGGTGAACGTGCTCACTGGTTTCGCCCGCGCAGTGGACGAGCCGGTGAAGGGAGCCTGGCGCTTCTACATCACGCTCGGGCTGCGCCCTTGAGTCAGCGGGGCCACAACCAGGCGAAGATGCCAGCGGTGATCGCCGCGTAGATCAAGCCGTCCACCGTGGCCTTGAGCGTGGTCGTCCACGATCGGCGATACCAGATCGACATCTGCCAGAGGGCCATCGCGTAGGCGGCAAACGAGACGAGGAAGGCAAAGTGAATGACGGCGTGCAGGTGGCCGCCAGTCCGCACCGCGGTGCCGGTCGCGAATGCGGCGAGCGTGGATACGACAACCAGGTAGACGAGCCACAGCACGAATGTGGGGCCCATGGCCATCGGGCCGTTCGGCAGGACCGTCATGATCACCACGGGGCCGGCCTTCATCCGCTCGAGAAATTCCGGCGCCCGGAGCTCGGCCCGGCTCTCGGGCCGCGGCATCATATAGTCGCCCGGCGGGATGGAAAGCGGACGAAGCGCATCGAGCACCTGACGCTCGTTGTCCAGCCGCGGATAATCGCTCTTGTGCCAGGGCAACAGCATGTGGATGAGGGAGCTCGCCACGAACACCGCGAGCGCCGATACCACGATTGGCAGCCAGAGTGCGGACAGCGGCGTCATGACGACCTCCGATTAAGCGGACTAGACGAACTCCGAAAGCAGCATCACGGCCGCGACAGCCAGCACTAGCACCACGACCGCGGCAATCAGCACCCGCCTCCCCGTCGTGTTCACTTGCGGAGCTGTGCCTGGATCGCGTCGGCGATCCGCGTCTCGAGTGAGCCGGTCGAGGTGCACCGCACATACTCGCCAGAGAAGGCGACGGGACGGCCCATGGCGTCCACCGTGGTGATGATCGACGATCCCCCGCCCTCCACCGGCGTGACCTGTGTGAGTACCGACAACCGGATGTCGTAGGTATCCGCACTCGGGCCGCCCTGCGTGGTGCCGCAGTCGATCAACCGCACCAACGGCACGCTGCCCAACCGACGCCGAAGGTTGAAGCCGGTGTTGCCGAGCACGCGCGTCCTGTCGTCCACGCTGCTGAGCGGAATGGCGAACGAGTCGTACACACCCGGCAGCACGCGCCACACGTCGGCCGGCGCCGCCGTCACGCGTGTCACCTTCGCATCGGTCGTGGAATTCATGCCGACCGACAGGTTGCCGGCGGCCGACCCGGACACACGCACCGTCTGTGGAGTCGGGGGACGCTCGATCGTCGCGCCGGACGCGCAGCCCCCGAGCCCGAGCAGAATGAGCAATGAGACGTCACGCATCGGTGCAGCTCCCGGAGTCGAGGATGTCGTCCTGAGCGCAGCGGACGACCGGCACGTGCAGGTCCTTCGCTG
>JALYXJ010000252.1 GCA_030947165.1 Gemmatimonadota bacterium | reverse complement strand
TCGTCATCGTGAACGACCAGGTGGCCCCCCAAACGCACGCGCTGCAGCCGTCGTTGGAAAGGCTGGTGCGAAGCCGCGGGGCCGCAGCGAGTAAGGCGGCAGCGAAGGCGCACGGAACGGCGTTCGTGCTTCGCGGTGACGCATTGAGCGGTGTGCAGCGCGCCGTACTCGGGACCGTAGCGTGCATACGTGTGACCTGCCAGCGGGGCCTGCTGGCGGATCAGATGGCGCTCTTCGCGCGCGAGCCGGTGGCCGAACTGCTGAAGCCTCGAGCACCACGCGCGACCTCGACGACGGCCGAGGGGCCGGCGATATCGAAGCCCGAGCTCGAATACTTCAACGGCACGGGCGGCTTCGACGCCGCAGCGAACGAGTACGTGACGATTCTCGGAGCCGGACACTGCACGCCGGCGCCGTGGATCAACGTCATCGCGAACCCCAAGTTGGGGTGCCTCGTATCGGAGTCCGGTGCGGGGTGCACCTGGTCAGTCAACAGTCAGGAGAACCTCCTCACTCCGTGGTCCAACGATCCGGTGAGCGATCCGCCGAGCGACATGTTCTACCTGCGGGACGAGGACAGCGGAGAGCTCTGGAGCCCGACGCCGCTGCCGGTCAGGGACGGACGCGGTGAGTACGTCATCCGGCATGGGCATGGCTACACGCGCTTCGCACGCGAGGCGAACGGCCTCGCGCTCGACTTGTTGTACTTCGTGCCGGTCGAGGATCCGATCAGGATTGCGCGGTTGACCCTGACGAACAACTCTCCGCACACACGCCGCCTCTCGGTCACGGCATACCTGGAGTGGGTGCTCGGCACGTCGCGGACTGGCACCGCTCGGTTCCTGAGGACGGAGATGGACTCCGCCACGGGAGCGATGTTCGTTCAGAACACGTTTAGCCCGGACTTCGGAACGCGGGTTGCGTTCGCCGATCTCTGTGGGGCACAGACGACGTGGACGGGCGACCGCACGGAAGTGCTCGGGCGTCATGGCGCCAGCGACTACCCAGCGGCGCTCGCAGACAACGCGCCACTGTCCGGACGAACGGGAGACGGACTCGATCCATGTTGCGCACTGGCCACGCCGCTCGAGCTCGCTGCCGGCGCGACGGCGTCGGTCGTGCTTCTCCTGGGCGAGACGGCGTCACGCGAACACGCGCGAGAGTTGATACGGCGTTACCGCACCGATGACCTGGACGCGCGACTCCAGCAGGTCGGCGATCAGTGGGCTCAGGTGTTGGGCACGGTGCAGGTGACGACGCCGGACCGCGCATTCGACCTGATGCTCAACCAGTGGCTGCTCTACCAGACACTCTCGTGCCGACTGTGGGGGCGCACGGCATTCTATCAGGCGAGCGGGGCATACGGCTTCCGCGACCAGTTGCAGGATGTCATGGCGCTCGCCGTGACTCGCCCCGACCTGACACGGGCGCAGATCCTGAAGGCGGCGTCACGACAGTTTCATGAAGGCGACGTGCAGCATTGGTGGCATGAGCCGGTGGGACGCGGGGTGCGAACACGCATCTCCGACGATCTCCTCTGGCTGCCGTACGCCGCCAGTCACTATCTCGCCGTTACCGGCGACGAGGAGATCCTCGACGAAGAGATTCCATTTCTGGAAGGGCCTGGGCTCGCCGAGGGCCAGAACGACGCGTATTTCGCGCCGAGCGTGTCCGATGTGCGCGGCACGCTGTTCGAGCATGGTGCACGCGCCCTCGACAGGAGCCTCACCGTTGGCGCACGTGGTCTTCCGTTGATGGGATCTGGAGACTGGAACGATGGCATGAATCGCGTGGGCGTCGAAGGCAAGGGTGAGAGTGTGTGGCTCGCCTGGTTTCTCCACGCGAACCTCGTCGCCTGGGCAACGCTCGCGGCGGCGCGAGGCGAGACGCGACGCGCCGGCGCATGGGCGGACCATGCGCAGGCGATCAAGGGTGCAGTCGAGCGCGAGGCGTGGGATGGCGCCTGGTACAGGCGCGCGTACTTCGATGACGGCACGCCGCTGGGGACCGCAGGTGCCGGCGCGTGCGCCATCGACGCCATCGCGCAGTCCTGGAGCGTCATGTCGGGCGCGGCCAACGGGACTCGCGCGCGCCGCGCGATGGAGTCCCTCGACCAACACCTCGTGCGACGCAACGACAAACTCGTGCTGCTGCTGACGCCGCCGTTCGACAAGACCGAGCTTGAACCGGGTTACATCAAGGGATACGTGCCCGGTATCCGCGAGAACGGTGGCCAATATACCCACGCGGCCGTCTGGTCGGTCATCGCGTTCGCGGAGCTCGGTGATGGCGACAGGGCCGCGGAACTGTTCGCGATGCTCAACCCGATCAATCATTCGTCCACGCCGCGCGACGTGCAGCGGTACCGTGTCGAGCCGTATGTATCCGTGGGCGACATCTATTCCGAGCCTCCGCACGTCGGGCGAGGAGGGTGGACGTGGTACAGCGGGTCGGCCGGCTGGATGTATCGCGCCGGCGTTGAATGGCTGCTCGGCATTCGCGTGCGCGGGACACGACTACTCATCGAGCCGTGCATTCCCGCCGCGTGGCCGGGCTTCCGTGTGGCGCTGCGACATCGCTCGGCGCGGTACGATATCCGCGTCGAGAATCCTGGAGGCGTCTGTCACGGTGCCGCGACGATCTCACTCGACGGGATCGCGCTCGGCGAGACCAATGTGCTCTCGCTCGCCGATGACGGACACGCGCATCAGGTGCGGGTCGTGATGGGACACCCGGTCCCGACCGCCACACCGACGGGCACGGTGACGCTCTCCTCGCGGGCAGCGTACTGACGATGTCGGAGCAGACGCCAGGTTACAATCGGCCGCTATTCCTCTTGCCGTTCGATCACCGCCATTCGTACGTCACCGGCATGTGTCACTTCACGCCGCCCCTGACCGCGGATCAGCGAATGGCAGTGACGCTCACCAAGCAGGTGATCTATGAGGGCTTCCAGGCAGCCATTGGCTCAGGCGTGCCGCGGGAACGTGGGGGCATCCTCGTCGACGAGGAATTCGGCATGGAGATCCTGCATGACGCGACCAGGCAGGGGTTCGTGACGGCGCTCTCCACCGAGACGAGCGGCTCCGATGAATTCGAGTTCGAATACGGCGATGCCTTCGCGGAGCACATCGAAGCAATTGGCCCGACGTTCGCGAAAGTGCTCGTGCGATACAATCCCGAGGGCGACGCCGCGCTGAACCAGCGACAGACCGCTCGGCTGAGCGTGCTGTCTGAATACTGCCGCCGCGCCGGCCAGCGCTTCATGTTCGAACTGCTCGTGCCGGCCACACCCGCCCAGCTGAGCGACGTGCGTGGAGAGAAGCCCGCGTACGATCTCCGGCTCCGCCCGGAGCTGATGCTGGACACCATACGGACGCTGCAGCAAGCCGGCATCGAGCCGGATGTCTGGAAGATCGAAGGGCTCGATCGCCGAGAGGACTGCGTACGCCTCGTCGCCGTGGCTCGTCGCGACGGCCGCCAGGATGTGGGCTGCATCGTGCTGGGCCGGGGCGCGGACGAGAAGAAGGTGGTGTCGTGGCTCGAGACCGCCGCATCGGTGCCGGGCTTCATTGGCTACGCCGTTGGACGCACGACGTTCTGGGACGCCGTCGCGGACTTCGTCGCACACCGGGCGACGCGCGATGAAGCAGTCGCCCGCATCGCCGCGCGCTTTGGCGAATGGGCGGCAATCTTCGAGCGGAAGCAGCCGTGAAGATCAGCCCCCTTGCTGGGCATCCGCCTCCCGCCGCCATGCTCCTCGATGTCTCGAAGCTCGTCACCGCGTATTACACCGTGATCCCCGATCCGGCGGTTGCGGCACAACGCGTCGCGTTCGGCACGTCCGGGCACCGGGGTTCGGCGTTCGAGACGACGTTCAACGAGTGGCATGTGGTGGCGATCAGCGAGGCCATCTGCCGCTACCGCCGCGCGCACGGCATTGACGGCCCGCTCTTTCTCGGCATCGATACGCACGCGCTCTCGGTGCCGGCGTGCGCTACGGCGCTCGAGGTGCTCGCGGCACACGGCGTGGACGTCATGCTCGCTGCGCTCGATGAATACACGCCGACGCCTGTCGTGTCGCATGCGATCCTCGCGTACAACCGCGAGCGCCGGACGGGGCGTGCCGACGGCATCGTCATCACGCCGTCGCACAATCCGCCGGACAACGGAGGGTTCAAATACAACCCTCCACACGGCGGCCCGGCCGAGTCCGGCGTCACGAATTGGATCGGAACCCAGGCCAACGAATTGATGGAAGCACGGCTCGAGGGGGTCAAGCGCATGCCACACCAGCGGGCGCTGCGTGCCGCCACGACGCACCGTCACGACTACGTCACCTCGTACGTGCGCGATCTGGCGAACGTCGTGAACATGGACGTGATTCGCGACAGTGGCATTCGCCTGGGCGTCGATCCGCTGGGCGGCGCGGGGGTGCACTATTGGGCGCCCATCGCGGAGCACTACCGTCTCGACATGACCGTCGTCAGCGACGTCGTGGATGAGACGTTCCGCTTCATGACGGTGGACTGGGACGGGAAGATTCGCATGGACCCGTCGTCGCCCTATGCGATGACGCGCCTGATCGGGCTCAAGGACCGATTCGATATCGCCGTGGCGTGCGACACCGATCACGATCGGCACGGCGTCGTCGCGACGAGCGCGGGATTGCTGCCGCCGAATCACTATCTCGCGGCCGCCATTCATCACCTCTTCGCCCATCGCCCAGCGTGGCCGGCCGCGGCTGGCGTGGGCAAGACGGTCGCGACGAGTGCCATGATCGATCGCGTGACCGCCAGGCTCGGCCGGCGCCTGCACGAAGTGCCCGTTGGCTTCAAGTGGTTCGTCCATGGACTCGGCGATGGCTCGCTGGGATTTGCCGGCGAGGAAAGCGCCGGCGCGACGTTTCTGCGGCGCGACGGCACGGTGTGGACGACGGACAAGGATGGCATCGTTCCCGCGCTCTTCGCTGCGGAGATGACCGTCGTCGCCGGCCGCGACCCGGGGGAGATCTACGCCCGCCTGGCGCGCGAGTTCGGCGATCCGGCGTACGACCGCGTCGAGGCGCCGGCGACGGCCGCCCAGAAGACCCGCCTGGCGGCGATCTCGCCCGAGGAGGTGTCATGCACGGAACTCGCTGGCGAGAGGGTCGTCAGTATCATCAGTACGGCCCCGGGCAATCATGAGCCCATCGGGGGTGTGAAAGTCACTGCCGACACCGGATGGTTCGTCGCGCGTCCCTCGGGCACGGAAGACATCTATCGCATCTACGCCGAGAGCTTCCGGGGGCCGGACGCGTTGCGTCGGATCGTGACCGAGGCGCAGACGATTGTCGATACGGCGCTGGCACAGCGCCCGCTG
>JALYXJ010000239.1 GCA_030947165.1 Gemmatimonadota bacterium | reverse complement strand
GATCCTCGTCACCGGCGTTTCCGGCTACATCGGAGGCCGGCTGCTGCGCGCGCTGCGCGGGCGAACGCTCCGATGCATGGCTCGGCAACCCGAGTCCATCCGCGCGCGGGTGCCGGACGGAATCGAGATCGTCCAGGGGGACGTGCTCGAGCGGGCCTCCCTCGATCGCGCTCTCGATGGGGTCGATGTCGCGTACTATCTCGTTCATTCTCTGGCGGAGGGGGCCGCCTTCGAGGAGCGCGATCGGCGCGGCGCGCTGAATTTCGCGGAGAGCGCGCGGGCCGCAGGCGTGCACCGCATCGTCTACTTGGGTGGGCTGGGCGAGCCCTCGGCTTCATTGTCGTCTCACCTGCGAAGCCGGCAGGAGACGGGAGACGCGTTGCGCTCCGCGGGGGTGCCGGTGATCGAGTTCCGGGCATCAGTCGTCATCGGTTCGGGCAGCCTGTCCTTCGAGCTGATCAGGGCGCTGGTGGAGCGCCTCCCGATCATGATCTGCCCGCGATGGGTGTCGACGCCCACCCAGCCCATCGGCGTTGACGATCTGATCGCGTATCTCGTCGCTGCCGCAGACATCGAGAGCGACCAACGCGTCTTCGAGATCGGCGGTCGTGAGGTCTCGTCTTACGGCGACATCATGCGCGAGTACGCGCGCCAGCGCGGTCTACGCAGGTTTCTGATCTCCGTTCCTCTGCTGACGCCCCGTTTGTCGAGCCTCTGGCTCGCGCTGGTCACGCCGGTGTACGCTCGCGTTGGCAGGCCGCTCATCGAGGGGATGCGGAACCCGACGGTCGTTCGCGACCATGCGGCGCTGGAGCGGTTCGCGATCCAGCCCGCGGACTTGGCGGAGATGATAAGCCGGGCGCTCAGGAGGGACGACCAGGAGGCGGCCGAGAGCTGCTGGACCGATTCGCTCTATTCCGCCGGTGAAGAGAAAACGTGGGGCGGAGTTCGCTACGGCTCACGGATCGTCGAGTCGCACACCTTCATCAGTTCGAAGTCACCAGCTCAAGCGTTCGCGCCCATTCGGCGAATCGGAGGGCAGGCCGGGTGGTACTACGGCAATTTCCTCTGGCGGGTGCGCGGTCTGTTGGACCTTGTGTCGGGCGGGCCGGGCATGCGCCGCGGCCGCCGTGATCCGGACCGGCCAGAGGTCGGAAGCCACATTGATTTCTGGCGCGTGGAGGCGTTCGAGCCGAACCGTCTGCTGCGTCTCCGCGCCGAGATGCGACTGCCGGGGCGAGCCTGGCTTCAATTTGACGTCGAGCCGAGGGGGGCCGGATCGGTCATCCGGCAGACGGCGATCTTCGATCCGCTCGGTGTGGCGGGATTAATCTATTGGTACGCCCTCTATCCGATCCACCGGCTGATCTTCAAGGGCATGCTGCGCAACCTCGCGACGGCAGAGACGAGGTTGGAGGCGTAGCGCCCCCGGCCGGGGTTCCGCCTTCCTACACTCCTCCTCCCACATGCTCCCACATGGTCGCCGCGGAAGCACCTCGAGCTTCCGTCACTCTTGCGCGCTATCCATGGCAAGGAGAGATTCGCCTCGGACAACGGGGTGAATCCAGCGGGTCTCATTCCTCCAGATGTTTCTCACCACAGGAGGTCGAGCATGTCGCACACGAGCAGGGGGCGGATGCTGGTTGTGTTCGTGGCGCTGGCGGTGGCGGGTTGCGCTCACCCCGCGATGGTGGACCGAGCGAGCGAGGAGCAGGCTATCCGCGCAGCCAGCGCGGATTGGATGCGGAGCGTCGGCGCGCGCGACGTCGACAAGGTCGCCGCGGTCTACGCGCCCGACGCGATGGTGATGATGTCCAATTCTCCGAGCCTCAGCGGCGCGGCCGCGATTCGGTCCAACTGGGTCGACACGTTCAAGATGCCGGGCCTGTCACTCACCTGGGCGCCAACGCAGATCCGAGTCGCCGAGAGCGGAGACATGGCCACGGAGGTTGGAACGTACCGGATGAGCTTCGATGCCCCGAGCGGCAAGGTCAACGACGCGGGCAGCTACACGACCGTCTGGCGGAAGATGGACGGCCGGTGGCGCGCCGTGACGGATGCGGTGATCAGCAGCACGCCGATGCCCATGGCGGCAGCGCCCGGGCCAGCGATGATGCCCGACATGACCGACATGGAGATGCGCGCCGGCCGCGCGGTCACCTGGACCGATCTGGTCGTTCCCGGGTTCCCTGCGGGGGCGAAGATAGCCGTGCTCCACGGCGACCCGGGAGGGAAGGGTGACTACACCCTCCGTCTTCAGTTCCCGGACGGATACATGTTCCCGGTGCACTGGCACCCGGGGGGCGAGCACCTGACTGTGCTGTCGGGCTCGTTCCTTCTGGCGATGGGCAACACCACGGACGCGGCCGCGCTCAAGACATACGAGCCCGGAGATTTCCTCTACATCCCTGGCCGCAACTCTCATTTCGGTGGCGCCCGCGGCACGACGGTGATCCAGCTGCACGGCATGGCGCCATTCGCGATCAACCTGGGCGTCGCGAAATAGAAATAGAGGTAGGACAGCGGGTCTAGAGGGAGGATGTAAAGCCGGCCACGGTGTAGTCACCGTGGCCGGCTTCGGCATTACGCCCCGGCGCCGCATCAGAAGTCGGTGATTTTCCCCTTCTGGATGGTCACGGCTTCCGATTGCCCGGCGATCTTGACCCGGTAGGTCCCCACCGGCAGGCCGATCACCTGCGGTCCGTAGCCGCTGGTGAGCTTGGTCTTGTCGTCGGCGTCCATCACCGCCACGGCGGTGCTCGATCCGGTCTTGATCCGGAGCGTCCCGACGCGGAGCTGGGTGTCGTGACCAGACTGGATGGTCACGCCGCCGATGCGCTTGCCCGAGAGCGTGAGATCATAGCTGCCCGGGATCAGATCCCAAGCCTGCGCGCCGTAGCCGCTCTGGAGGTTGGCGTTCTCGCCTGGCTTGTGGACGGACGCGTGGGAGCTCGAGGCATCCGCGCCGTCCGGAAAGGCGATCACGAGACGGCCCAACCGGCCCAGCGCCGGATTGACGACGATGTCGCAGCAGTCCCCTCCGGCCGCCGCTCCACTCGCCCCGGTCACTGCGCTCGCCGAGGGTGATCGCGCCAAGGAATCAGCGGCCGCAGGAGCCGTGGCGGCCATCGTCTTGCTCCCCCGCGAGGAATCGACGACAGGAGGAGTTGCCGCAGAGGTGGCAGGAGTGGCAGCCGGTGTCGCACTCGCTGGCGGCGGAGCGGGCCCATCCTTCTTGCCACAGCCCGCGAGAGACGCCTGCAGTCCCAGCGCGAGAGAGACGACCACTGCTGTCCTCTCCAATCCGGCCATGTGTGCCTCCTGTGGAAGCGAGTCCCGGGTCGGGACGTCGCACGTCGGAAAGGAGTGCCCGATCACCACCGGGTGTTACGGCGTCGCACCATTGACATGTCGGTCCGCACGCGACAGCATCGACGATTCTCCCGCAAGTCGCCACCTCCCACGAAAGAGGCGTACATGTTCGTCGCCGTCGAGCACGAGATCAAGGACCCGGAGCGGTTCTGGGCCAAGGCGCAGGAAATCGTCCCGAACCTTCCCTCGAACGTGAAGCTGCACCACTGCTTTCCCACCAAGGACGGGTCACGTGGAATCTGCGTGTGGGAGGGGGAGTCGGTGGTTGCCGTGAAGACGTACCTGGAGGCCAAGGTCGGCGACGTCAGCTCGAACGATTACTTCGAGGTGGAGAACAAGGAGGCGATCGCCCTCCCGTCGCAGATCAGAGTCACGGCGTCTCGGAATACTTGACGTCAGCGCGGAGGCTGTCGGGCGACCCGAATCCCACGTCGCGCATGGTCACCCACCCCGCATACTGGGTCTTGAGCCCGATGTCGCTGTACAATCCATGCGGGTCGCCCGTCACCTCCACGCAGAGCCGCTGCCCGGGAACTTCGCGCGCCGCGATCTCGACTCGGTAGCTCCCGGTCAAGTCGAGCTGCTGCGACGCGCTCGCGATCGGCGTGCCGTTCACGCACTTCAGCACGAAGGGATTCACCCGCAGCGTGTCCGGGTAGAGCCGTACGATCGCGGTGGCGCCAGGCACGATCACGCCGCTGGTCGAGACGATGCGCCCGTAGACGATCGCCCTCGTGTCGCAGGTTGGCGAGCAGGCGGGCGCGGTCGAGCTTCCGCACGCCATCCAGACGAGCAGGCTCAGAACATTTGCGATCGCTGCTCGCATTCCGGTCGCCTTCATCCAGATCCCTCTTCCCGTCGTGTCACGTGCTGGCGAGCACGCGTCGCTGTCGTCGAGCGACCAGCCGCCGATGCGCGAACCGAAAGGGGCGCACAGCATAGCGCGCCCACACGCGGGCGGTGCCTCGCACACCCAGCACCTCTCGGACGTATCGCGCCGACGGAAAGAGCAACCAGGCCGCAACCCGCCCGCTCACCCGCCACCCGCCCGGGACGCGTCGCAGCAACGCGGCCCAGTCCTGCACGGATCCCATACACGCGGCCCGGAGCGCGACGTCGCG
>JALYXJ010000229.1 GCA_030947165.1 Gemmatimonadota bacterium | reverse complement strand
GCTCCGGCCTGGCCGACGTGGCGATGTCCCAATCGAGTGGATCGCCGCCCAGCAACGCATCACGAATGGCGCCCCCGACGCACCACGCCTCGAACCCCGCCGCCTCGAGCCGCGCAGCGATGTCGAGCACGCTCTTGGTGGGACGCAGGCGATTCATGGCCGAGGCCGCTGGTGATCGATGTGGTGCCGGCCCTCAGCTTACCGAGCGTCGGCCCAAGAGAGAAGGTCCAGCCTTTGGATTTGGAAACGGATGTAGTAGATTGTCTGACCACCTCTGCCCCGCGTGCATGCCGGACCTGCTTCCCTACCTCGACGCCGCCGCAGCCCACCCGGAGTTCAAGTCCGAGGTGCTGACGTATGTCGGCGGCGGAACGTCGCAGCGCATCGAGCTCACCGGTTACGCCCCGCGCGTGAAGGTCGAGCGCGTGCTGACGCAGCTCCTGCATGCGCATCCCGATCTGCCCGTGGAGCGCGTTCGCGTCCATGGGAGATCCGGCTGCTCCGACTTCACGGGCGAAGTCGTCGTGACGGCCGGCGCAGCCGAGCATCGCTTCGCCTTCACCTGGTGCTGCGCCTGGCGCGCCGAGCAGGAAGGCTGGCGGGACTGCTTCGGCTTCTGGGACCAGGCGCGGGCGGCTCGGGAATACGGCTTCCGCTGCTTCTCCCGTTGGGAAGCGGTCAGCTGACAGCTCGCAGTCGGGAGCTTGCACGGCAGAGCTGTCGGCTCGAGCTGTCTGCTATCCGAATTGATCGCCGTTCCGCTGCGGCTCGGGACCTGTAGCATGCGGGCTGGAAGGGAACGGACTGCGTTTGGGCGGTGACGTTGCAGTCGTGGGTCGAATGTAGGCTCCCTACATACAGGACTTCCACAAGCTGAAGGTCTGGGACAAGTCACACGCGCTCGCGATGGAGGTCTATCGCTTGAGCGAAGGCTTCCCGCGGCGCGACGGTGTGGCGCTCACCACTCAGCGGCGGCGGGCCTCCCTTTCGGTTCCAACCAACATCGCCGAGGGCGCCGGGAAGTTCAGCGAGGCCGAGTTCCGCCGCTTCCTCGAGATTGCGCTCGGCTCCGCGGCGGAAACGCACATCATTTGCTCGTCGCGCGTGACATCGGCATTCTGGATACCGCACGGTACGACGCGCTTGCCGCACAAAATTGCCGAAGTTCGCCGCATGCTGTCAGGCCTCATCAAGCGCGTGACGGCATCGAGAACTTCGGAACCCGACGTCATGCCGCCGTTCCGTTCCGACAGCGCCTCGCCACATCTAACCATCGACGGCGGTACGAACAGCGACAACAGCGGTCAGCCGACAGCTTGAGCCGACAGCTCTGCCGTGCAAGCTCCCGACTGAACGCTGTCAGCTACCGCGTCGAGCGCCTGCGTAAGGTCCGCTACGAGATCCCGCGCCGACTCGATCCCCACCGACAACCGCAGCAGCCCGTCGGTGATCCCTGCGACTCGGCGCGCTTCCGCATCCATCGACGAATGAGTCATCGTCGCCGGGTGTGCGATCAGGCTCTCCACGCCGCCGAGCGATTCGGCCAGCGTGAAGCAGCAGAGCGCGTCGGTCACCGCGCGCACCGCCGGGATGCCACCCGCCACGGCGAAGCTCACCATGCCGCCGAAGCCGGCCTGCTGGCCGGCGGCGATCGCATGCCCGGCGTGTGAGCTCAGGCCGGGATAGTGCACCGCCAGTACCGACGGATGCACCTCGAGCGCCCGCGCCACCGCGTGTGCATTCTCCTCGTGCACGCGCATCCGCGCGAACAGGGTGCGCACGCCGCGCAGCGTGAGGTAGCTGTCGAACGGCGCGCCGGTGAGCCCGAGGCAGTTGCCCCACCACGAGAGGGTTTCCAGGTGCGCGGCCTCGCGGGCGATCACCGCGCCGCCCACCACGTCGCTGTGCCCGTTCAGGTATTTGGTCGTGGAGTGCACCACGATGTCGGCGCCGAGCGTGAGCGGACGCTGCAGCGCGGGCGAGAGGAAGGTGTTGTCCGCCACGACGATCGCCCCGACGCGGTGCCCCGCCTCCGCGACCTCGCGAAGATCCGTGATCCGCAGCAGCGGATTGCTCGGCGTCTCCACCCAGAGCAGCGCCGGCCGACATCGCGCGATCACCTCGCTCGCGGTGGCCGCGGTCATGTCCGTCAGCTCGAGCTCGATCTGGCCGCGCGACCCGAGCGCGCGAAGGAGCCGGTACGTTCCGCCATAGCAGTCGTGAGCCGCGAGCACGCGGCCACCGGGCGGCACGAGCTGAAGTGCGAGCGCGACGGCTGACATCCCCGTGCTCGTGACGACCGTTCCGAGTCCCTCTTCGAGCTCGGTGAGCGCGTCGGCCAGGAGGTCGCGCGTCGGATTGCCGGAGCGCGTGTAGTCGTAGCGACCCTTCTGGTCGAACCCGGCGAAGGCGAAGGTCGACGAGAGGTGGATCGGCGGCACCACCGCGGAGTGGTGGGCGTCGCAGGCGATCCCGGCGCGCACGGCGCGCGTGGACGGAAGCAGCTCGGTCACGGTACGCGGCATGATCAGTCGGTCAGAGCCGAGGTGAGGAGACGTCCGAGCCGCGCAGGCTCGGTGAGAAAGGCATCGTGCCCGAAGCGGGTACGAATGAGGTGATAGCCGCTCAGACGCGGCAGGCGATTCGCCAGCGCACGCAGATGGCTCGGCGGTACGAGCGTATCGCCCTGGGCGGCGATCACGGTCGTCGGCACGGTGACGTGTTCCGGCACCACGCGATGCAGGTCGGCCGAGAGGGAGAGCGCGAGGAAGCGCTCGGGCGACATGCGTTCGGCGAACTTCTCGCCAGCCCGGCGCAGATAGCGCTCCACGTCGAACTCCATCTCGTCGCCGCGGCGAATCGGCTGCGTGCTGAAGCGCTCGGCGAACTCGCCGGCGGTGCGATAGGTCGTCATCGCGATCCCGCGCGCGATCGCCATCGCCTCGGCCGCGCGGCCCGTCTGGAGCCCGAGCTCCACGATCTGCCGCTGTGCGGCGCGGAGCGCGGTCGACATTGCATGCGGCTCGTGCGCCGCGCTGATGGTCACCAGCCGGCCGACACGCTCCGGCCAGCGCTCCGCCAGCGCGAGCGCGACCATCCCGCCGTACGAGGCGCCGACCACGGCGTCGAGTCGATCGATGCCGAGGTCGTCGAGCAGGGCCACGATGTTCGCCGCCTGGTCGTGCGTCGTCACGATCGCCGCCGGCCGCCCACTCGGCGCGCGGCCGCCGTCCAGAAACTCTACGCCGAGAATCCGTCGCGACTGCGTGTCGAGTGGCCGACCGGGTCCGGCGATCTGCTCCCACCAGCCGGGTGCGTCGTTGTCGGCATGACTGACGACATGTCGCGTGGCCGAGATACCGCCGAGCGCCAGCGTCACCCGTGCGCTCCTCCCCTCGGCGCCGATCAGCTCGAACGCGGGCGCGACGGCTGTGCGACCAGAAACGGCGGCACTCATCGCGTACACTCCCGCCTCCCCTGCTCGCCATCATCCAGCCGGGCGGCAATGGGGTCCGTGCCCGCCTGCTCGAGCGCGGAGACCAGTTGCGCGATCTGCTGCGCGGTGGCGGCCGGCACGGTCGTCCAGGCGCAGGTGGCCGTCGCGTCGGTGTGCACCAGTCCACAGTCCGGGACGAGCCGGTGCAGCAGTTGCGACGCTCCGCGTGCCTCGACGGCCCATGCGAAGGGGCGTGGATCCGCCCTTCCCGGCGGCGCGGCACAGTTGCGACGCGCGCTCGCGCTCGTCGCGACCAGATCGCTCAGGAGGGCCGTGGCGGTCGGCACGCCGCCCGCGCCAGGGCCCGATGCGCACAGGGGCGCGCTCCAGCCGGAGTGCACCTCGACGCGATTCTGCTCGTCGCGCGTGCGCGCGAGGGCGCTCGTCGGCTCGACCAGGAGCGGCTCCACCGACGCGACCACGGCGCCCTCCACCACGGTGCACTCGGCCACCTGTCGCACTGAGCGGCCCACTCGCGCCGCGAGCACTGCATAGCGTACCGGATCGGGAAGCAGCGACTGGCGACGCACGACGATCGCCTCGGGGGCGATGCCGAACGCTGCCCATGCGACGAGCGAGAGCTTGGCGGCTGCGTCACGGCCATCGAGATCGCGCGATGCGTCGGCCTCGGCGAAGCCCGCGAACCGCGCCTCGCGGAGTGCGTGCTCGAGCGACGCGCCACGCTCGAGCTGCGTGAGCACGAAGTTGGTGGTGCCGTTGAGAATGCCGCGCACGGAGACTGGCGTGCCCGCGCCGAGCGCGTCGTCGAGCAGGCGAAGGACCGGCACACCGCCGCCGACCGCCGCATCGTATCGCAGGGAGGTGCGCTGCGCCCGCGCGAGGGTGGTGAGCGCGGAGCCGTGCGCCGCGAGCAGCTCCTTGTTGGCGGTCACCAGCTCGCCCCCGCGGCCCAGCACCGACTCGGCGATGCGCCGCGCCGGATCGAGGCCGCCGATCGCCTCGATCACCACGTCGGTCTCGCTCGCCAGGAACTCGTCGACGTCCGCGGTGAGCAGCGACCGGTCGAAGTCGGCGTCACGCGGTCTCGTCACGTCGCG
>JALYXJ010000117.1 GCA_030947165.1 Gemmatimonadota bacterium | reverse complement strand
GAGCGGGGTCACAACGGCAACGACAAACAGAATGCACGAAAAGGGCAGAAAAAGCAGGGAACGGGTGGATCAAGGACACCAAACAGGGCACCGGCGCCAGACAGCGTCCCGAAGACGCCAAAGTCTTCGCTCTTTGGGTTGTGGGGCTGGCCTTTGTGCGCGGAGATCGGTCCGTACCCGGGGCGATCCCGCCGTTTCCCTGCCTCTTCCGTCGTTTCCGTGCATTCTGTTGATCTTGCTCGTCGCGCGCTGTCGTCCCATGACAATCAGCGCGGCCCGCTCAGCTCCGGCTCCGACATCGCCCGATGGTTCGCCTCGATACGGCGCACGTAGTCCACCGTTTCGGCGTACCGCCACCGCTCCACCCTGGGCGCGACGCGCACGATGTTCTGCCAGTTCCAATCCTCGAGCCGCTCCGTCACCGCGGTGCGCCGGGCGCGCATGATCGTGCCCTCGCCGGCGTTGTAACCGGCGAACATGAACCGCCACCGCTCCTCGCCGGGGACGTCGCGCTTCCAGAGCGTCCACAGGTCGCGGTCGTGCAGGATGCCGGCGGCGATGTTCCACTCGGGGTTGTCGATCGCGCCGAACTGCGGCAGCGCCGACTGGATCTGTCCGTAAGTGGACGGCATGAGCTGCATGATCCCCCGCGCGCCGACCCGGCTGCGCGCCGTTGGCGTGAGATCACTCTCGGCCATTCCCTGCGCCTTGAAGTAGCGCCAGTCGGTGCCCACGCCGAAGTAGCGCTTGGTGTACTTCCGGAAGATCGGATCGTAGCGCTCGGTCGTGTGCCGAGACTGACGCAACGTTGCAGCCGAGTCGAGAGCCCGGCCCACCTTCCGCAGCTGCGTACTCACCCGGCGACCGCCGCCTGCGTCCTGCCCCGCCAACGGATGTGCGATGGCGAGGAGCAACGCGATCGCCACCGCCGTTCGGCGCATCAGCCCAGCGCCTTGCCGATGATGAGCGCGATGGACAGGAAGATGGCGGCCATGAAGATCGCGACCGCGACATTGCCGCGCTGCAGCTCGGCGGGGAAGTCCACCTGCGGGGTGAGGCGGTCGATGACGCGATACGACAGGTACATCAGCACCACGCCGATGACCGCGCACAGCACGTTGAGAGCGATGACGGACAATTGCACCGGTCCTCTCGGGGGATATGGGATCAGGCCGGCATCACGGCGCCGCGAGCTGGAGTACGGCGATCCGCTGCGCGATGTCCCACGGCGCGCCGCCGGTTCGGTTGGTCAGAATTACGACCGTCAGCCGCCGCTCGGGGTAAAGAAGGATCGCGTTGGTGAAGCCCCGGCTCTCGCCGTGATGCTTGAGCCGCGTCATCCCGCGGTCCCGATCGACGAACCACCCGAAGCCGTAGTCCGTCTTTTCCCCAGCCGGCAGCACCGGCGGTGTCCAGGCGAGCCGCTGCGCATCGGCGCTCACGAGCGTGTGCTGCTCGAGGGCCTGGTCCCACTTCACCAGGTCGCTGACTGACGAATAGATCCCGCCGTCGCCGAGCACCGCGCTCGTGTTGCTCTGGTCGGTGAAGCGCGCAGTGTGGGTGGAGTCCACCGTGTAGCCGTACGCGCGGTTCGGTACCGTCGAGCGTCCTTCCACGAACGCCACGGTGTTCGTCATGCCGAGCGGGGTGAAGATGCGCGTCCGAAGAAAGTCGGCGAAGGGCACCCCCGACGCGCGCTCGACGATCAGCGCGAGCAGCCCGTAGCCCGTGTTGCTGTAATCGTACTTCGTCCCCGGAGCGAACTTCGGCACGGCAGCACGGGCGATCAGCCGAGGAATGTCCGCGTCGTGCACCTGCGCGGTCTGGCTGTCGGGGACGAAGTCCTCGTAATCCGGGAGGCCGGCCGTGTGGTTGAGCAGTTGGCGGACCGTCACCGCCCGCGCGTAGGCCGGAAGCTCGGGTAGAGGAAGCACGGTCGCGAGCGCATCGTCGTAGCGCAGCTTGCCGTCGGCGACGAGGAGCATGACGGCAGTCGCGGTGAACTGCTTGGAGAGCGACGCCAGCCGGAAGTTCGACTCCGGCGTCATGGGCTCGCTGCTTTCAACGCGCGCGAGGCCGTAGCTCTTCATGAATGCGACCTGACCGTCCCGGATGACGACGACGCTGGCGCCCGGGCCGTCAGGGCGGGCGTACGGGGACATGAGCGCGTCGATGGGCGAGTGAGACGGTGAGACGGTGAGGCGGTGAGACGGTGCACACGACACCGTGAGCAGCACCGTCGGCACGAGCATCGCAGCAAGAGGGCAGCGCATCGGCACCGCTGACGGAGGTTATCGGGCGGGTGAAGATAGACATCGTAGAGGGAAGCCGATAGCACCGTCCGACCGTCCGACCGTCTTACCGCCTCTCACTCACCCGCCACACCGTATTTCCGACGTCATCCGCCACGAGCAGTCCGCCGCGCACGTCGATCGCGACGCCGACCGGCCGCCCCTGCGCGTTGCTGCCTTCGTCCAGGAAATCAGTCAGCACATCAATTGGCTCGCCGGATGGCTGACCGTTCGCAAACGGCACAAAGATCACCTTATACCCACTGCGCGGCTTGCGATTCCACGAGCCGTGCTGGCCCACGAACATCCCGTTATTGAACGGCGCCGCCAGCGTCGTCTGTTCCGCGTACACGAGGCCGAGCGACGCCGTGTGCGGCCCCAGCGCGTAGTCGGGCCGAATGGCCGACGCCACGAGATCGAGCCGTTGCGGCTCGACGCGCACGTCGAGGTTCTGGCCGTAATAGCTGTACGGCCATCCATAGAACCCGCCGTCGCGCACCGACGTCATGTAATCGGGCACGAGATCGCCTCCCAGCTCGTCACGCTCATTCACCGCCACCCACAGCGCGTGCGTCTCCGGCACCCACGTCATGCCGACGGGATTGCGCAGACCAGACGCGAAGACGCGGTGGCGTCCCGTCACGAGGTCCACCTCCCAGATCGCCGCGCGACCCTCTTCCGCCTCGATCCCGTTCTCGGCCACGTTGCTGTTCGATCCAACCGATACGTATAGCTTCGTTCCGTCGGAACTGGCGAGGACGTTTTTCGTCCAGTGGTGATTGATCGGACCAGCCGGCAGCGCGACGACCTGCGTCGCCGGCGCGGTGATGCGTAGCTGTCCGGGCACGTACGGAAAGCGCACGACTGCGTCGCTGTTCGCTACGTAGAGCGTGTTGCCCACGAGCGCCATCCCGAACGGCGAACGCAGATTGTCGAGCAGCACCGACCGCGTTTCGGCCACGCCGTCCCCGTCGGCGTCGCGGAGCAGTGTGATGCGGTTGGCTGTCGGTACCGCACCGCCGGCTTTCTTCTGGAACCGCTTGAAGAACCAGCCCTTGATCCCTTTGTTGTCCTCGGGCTTCGGCGGCGCATTGGTCTCGGCCACCAACACGTCGCCGTTGGGCAGCACGTAGAGCCAGCGCGGATGATCCAGCCGGTCGGCGAAGGCGGTGACGGTCATGCCGGCGGCCGCATGAGGCGCCGCACCCGGCGCCCATCCCCGCGCATCGGCAATGGCCACCGTTGGAATGAGCGACGACGTCGGTGGAGGAAGCACGGGATGCGGACCCATGCCCGCCGACACCGGCAGCGTGGCGGGAGAGGCGCAGCCGGCGAGGGCGATCGCCGCGGCGATCCTGACGAGGAGGCGCATGCGTATGCTCGAGACGGAGTGAAACGTCCCTTCTCGAAGCAAGAATCAGGTCAGCGGGCGCGATGCTCCTCGACTCTCCGCACTATCCGGCGAGACGATGGCACGAAAGCCGTCGAGTGTCGTCCGATACTTCGGTGCCCAGCCAGTCGCGGCCTCGAGCTTCCGGTTGGAGATGCGGAGCGACCGTCCCAGCGTTTCACCGAGCGTTCCAGCCAGGCGTGCGACCCAACGCGGGAGGAAGCGCGGTGGCCCAACACCGACGAGCTGCGCGACGCCCTCCGCCAGCTCGCGTCGCCGCATCGGGTCGTGCTCCACCACATTGTAGATCCCGGCCGGCACGCCGAGGGCGGCGACGACCGCAGCGGCGGCATCCTCGTGCGCGACGAACGAGAAGTAGCCATCCGGATTGCCGAACAGCGGGAACCATCCGCGACGCACCGCGCCGACGACCTGTTCTACGAGAGGATCACCCGGTCCATAGAACGCGCCGAAGCGCAGCACCACACCCGCGCGCCCCGCGCTGGCGACGCGCATCGCATTCAACTCGGCGTCGACCACGGAGCGGTTGTAGCGCGCCGGTGTCACCGGCGACGACTCGTCGATCCACCGGTCGCCCGCGTCGGCGTAGATCGGCGCGAACGACTCTTGAACGAGCCGGCCAACCGAGTTGTCGGCGAGCGCGGCGTTGGCGAGGTTGGTCGACACCTGCCGGCGCACCCGGTCCATCGCGCGCCACGCTCCGGGGAAGAGCATGCGGGTCGGCGAGGGCACGGCCGTCGCAAGATTGATCACGACGTCGTGCCGAGCGACGGCGCGCCGTACGGCGTCGGCATCGAACAGGTCGACGCCGACGCCGCGTGCGCCGAGCTGCTGCAACGCCGCCAGCTTCTGATCGGTGCGGCAGACGCCGGTGACGTCGTGTCCGGCCGCGACGAGCAACGGCACAATGCGCGTGCCGATGACCCCGGTGGCTCCCGCGACGAAGATGCGCATCGTCGAATTGTCGCCGCCGGCCCGCCGCCGACGCAACCCTGGGCCGAATGGAGCTGTCCCTTCCATAGCGCGGCCAACGGAAACCGCGCATTATCGCCCCCGTAGGGTTCATACGGGGGGCGAGCACCCCAACGCCTCGCCCGGAACCGAATGACTCTGGTATCCACGTCAGGAGGCGCGTTCCATGACCCTCGTCAGGAATCCACGCTCCAGACTCTGGCTGGTGGCGGCGGTGATCTTCCTCCTCATCAACGTGGTCGGCGGCCTGGGCGCGGCGTGGGAGGGGGAGTGGCTCCACATGGGCGTCCACGTCGTGCTGGCGCTGCTCGGCGAGTTCATGGTGCTGCGACTCGTATCAGCGCGGCGAGTGCCGGACTACTGAGCCCGGCGCACGCCGGCCGCGTGGCTCGGCGCCACATCGCGCTCGCGCTCCTGCTTCTTCCGGGTTGTACCGCGTCCGCGACGCATCAGGCGGGCGACGATCGCGCCGGCGACATGGCGGCCATTCCCGCCGGGACGTTCGTCGCCGGCACCGACTCGGCCGAGCTGCCCGCGCTCCTCGAGCGCTACCACACGCGCCACGCCGACCTGTTCACGGCTGAGATCCCGAAACACAGCGTCCGCGTCGCCGCGTTTGCGATCGACCGCACCGAGGTGACGAAGGCGCGGTTCCGCGACTTCCTCCTGGCCGCGCCCGCGTGGCGGAAGGACGCGCAACTGGCTAGCGCGGGCAACGGGCACTATCTCGAGGACTGGACGGGCACCGATTTCCCAGTTGGCGAAGGCGCACGGCCGGTGGCGTTCGTGACCTGGCCGGCGGCACGCGCCTTCTGTGCGTGGGAGGGCACGCGACTGCCGACGGAAGCTGAGTGGGAGTTCGCGGCGCGCGGCGGGCTCTCCGACCCGGAATTTCCGTGGGGAAGCGACCAGCCCGACGCGACGCGCGCGAACTGGAGCGGCGCCGGCGTTGGCCACACGTCCGACGTCGGGCGCTATCCGGCGAACGGCTACGGATTGTTCGACATGGCCGGCAACGTGTGGGAATACGTCGCCGATCCGTGGTCGGTGGACACGACGCGCCTGAGCGCGGCGGCGCGCGCCGAGGGTCCGGGCACGCGCTACGTGATCCGCGGCGGGAGCTACGAGGGCGCGGCGGTGAATCTGCGCGTGCGCTATCGCGACAGTCACCCGGCTGGCGGGGCTGGTCCGCATGTCGGGTTTCGCTGCGCACGTTGATGGTGCAGACTAATTGTCAGTCGCCGGTCGGAACGATCCCCGCGTTCTCGACCATCAGGATCACCGACCGCTCCGGCGCACGCGTGCGGTGCACCGCGCCCCTGGGCACCACGAACCCCTGCCTCGGCGTCAGCTCGATCACGCGACCGGGGACATCGTCGGCCGACGGCTCGAGATCGATCAAGAACCGCCCGTCGACGACGTAGAAGAACTCGTCATCGTCGTCGTGCTTGTGCCAGTGATACTCGCCCTGCATCACGCCGAGTCGCACGACGGAATCATTGACCTTGCACAGGGTCTGGTTCCACCACTGGTCGCGCACACCGGCGATGACGGGATCGAGATCGATGTGCGTCAGCGGGGGGTACAGGATGTCAAGATGGGTGGCGTACGGGTAGGCGGTCATGGTCCCTCCTCGAAGCGGCAAGCGAGCAGCTCGGAAGCCAGTGCAGAAGACGCTGTCAGCTGCAAGCTGCCAAGCAACAAGCGATCGCTGATCGTTGTAGCGAACAGCATCTCGAGACTAATCCTACCAGATGTTCGCCCTCACCGAGTCCGCCCTTACCATGGGATCCCCTTCCTTACAACCAAAAGCGTGAGCGAACTCGGGCATATTGCTGAGCGGCCCGTTCACTCGGAACTGCCCCGGTGAGTGCGGATCGGTGGCCACGAGCATGCGCGCCGTCTCGGGACGCAGCACGCTCATGCGCGCCTGGGCATAGGCGAGGAAGAAGCGCTGCTCCGGGGTGAAGCCGTCGATCGTCGCGCGCGGCTTGCCGGCGAGCGCGCGCTCGAGCGCTTCGTAGGCCACCGACACGCCGACCACGTCGGCGAGGTTCTCGCCGAGGGTGAGCTTGCCGTTCACGCGCAGCGTATCCACGGCGACGTAGGCGCCGTACTGGTCTTCCACCACCTGCGCCTTCCGCTTGTAGCGGCTTGCATCATCGGCCGTCCACCAATCGCGCAGGTTGCCCTGCGCGTCGTACTGCCGTCCCGAGTCATCGAACCCGTGGGACATCTCGTGTCCGATCGTGCCGCCGACGCCACCATAATTGGCTGCGTCGTCATACGACACCGAGAAGAACGGCGCCTGGAGCCGGCCGGCGGGGAAGACGATCTCGTTGAGCGGCGGGCTGTAGTAGGCGTTCACCGTGGGCGGCGTCATCGACCACTGCGCACGGTCCAACGGCTTGCCGATCTTGTCGTAGTCGCGCTTCGTTTCGTAGGCGCGCACGCGTAGCGCGTTGTTCACGAACGGGCCCGGCTCGATCGTGAGCCCCGCATAGTCGCGCCAGCTGTCGGGATAGCCGATCTTCTGGTTGAACGAGTCCATCTTCTGGAGCGCCTGGGCGCGCGTCGCCTCACTCATCCAGTCGGCCTTCTGGATCCGCTCGCGCAGCACGGTCCGCAGGTTGGTCACCATGCCGAGCATCTTCGCCTTCGCCTCGGGGGTGAAGACGACCTTCACGTATTCCTTCCCGAGCGCGTCACCGAGGGACTGATCGGCGGCCTGGAGGCAGCGCTTCCAGCGGGGCTGCTGCTCGCGCGCGCCGGTCAGCACCGACGCAAATCGGAACTGCTCGTTCACGAACGGTGCGCTCAACTGTGCGGCGTTCCGTGACAGCACGACCCAGCGCAGGTACGCCTTCCAGTCGTCCAGTGGCCGCTGCTCGAGCTCCGTATTGAGCGCCTGGAAGAACGTCGGCATCCCGACGTTCAGACTTGCCACTTGAGCCAGCCCGATAGCCAATAAGTAATCGCTCCAGCTGAACGCCGGGGTGAGCGCGTTCGCCTCGGCGATCGTCATCGGGTGATAGCGTGAGTTCGGATCGCGGAGCTGGACGCGCGGCACGGCCCCCCGCGCGAGGGCTGTCTCGAGTGCGAGCACCTTCTGCGCGTCGGACGCGGCCGTCTCGGGCGCATCGCCGGCCAACGCGAACAACTTCGTCATGTAGTCGACGTACTTCGTGCGGATGCTCTGCATCGCCGGATCGTCACGCAGGTAATAGTCGCGATCCGGCAGGCTGGTGCCCCCCTGCACGGCGTTGGCGATCACCATGCGTGCGTTCTTCGCGTCGGCGCCCGAGCCGAAGCCGAAGGTGCTGCCCAGCCCGAGGGAATGCATCCGCGCGATCTGCGCCTTGAGCTGGGCTCGATCGCCGATCGCGGCAATGCGGCTCAGCTCATCGCTGATCGGTGCGATGCCGGCCCGCTCGGCGGCGGTGGAGTCCATGCAGCTCGAGTAGTAGGTGCCGAGCTTCTTCGTCGCTGGGTCGGTCGTGGTGGGCGCTTCGCGCGCGGCACGCTCGACGACGTCCTTGAGGACGAGGTTGTTGCGCTCGCTCAGCTCGTTGAACGAGCCCCAGCTCGAGAAGGCTGGCGGGATCGGATTCTTCTGGATCCAGCCGTTGTTGGCGAACATGTAGAAGTCCTGGCAGGCGCCGAACTTCCGGTCGATGTTCGCGGGGTCGAGTGGCCGCTCGGGCGCCCTGTATTGGGCGTGGAG
>JALYXJ010000109.1 GCA_030947165.1 Gemmatimonadota bacterium | reverse complement strand
GACCACCGCCACCCCTGCTGCGACTCCGGGTGCGGCTGCGGGCGCTGCGGCGGCCGCGCCGGCCACCGGCAAGACGGTGGAGGTGAAGATGATCGGCGACGCGACGGGCTATAAGTTCGATCCCGCCAACATCACCATCAAGTCGGGCGACCAGATCAAGTGGGTAATGGTCTCCGGCGGCCCACACAACGTTGCCTTCCAGAACGTTACGGATCCGGCCGTCTCGGCGCAGCTCGACGCGAACATGTCCGGCCAGAAGATGGGCCCTCTCTCGGGTCCGATGGTCATGCAGCCCAACGAGACGTACACGGTCTCCTTCGCGAAAATCCCTGCCGGCAAGTACGACTACATCTGCACGCCGCACGCGGCAATGAACATGAAGGGCACGGTCACGGTTCAGTAGTTCGCCTGATCGATCGCACGGCTCGAGCAGGTCGTGACGGGGTGGGTGCCATACGGCGTCCACCCCGTCGCATGTCACCACGGGAGCGGTAGGAGGACGCAGCCGAACCACGCCGCCGAAACAGTGGCCCATCACGTGCGCTAGCATCAGCTCCGCACGATTGCCTCGAAAGACTTCGCCAACATGACTCCGCGCCGCCGTCCTGCCCGCACGCGTCCCAGCCAACCCTCGCCTTCCCGCGCGGCGTGGATGACGGCGCGTGCCCGCAACGCACTGCATCGGCCGGTGTTCATCGGCACCGTGAGCATCATCACCTTCGCCTCCATCCTCGTGGCCCTGGTGGTGGTACCGCAGCAGGCGCGTCGCGCGGCGACTACGATTCGTCCCACCGCCGCGGCGCGACCCGACACCGAGCCCACTGTCACGGCTCTGACCGAGGCGGAGCGGCAGGTGGCGGCCGCGGAATCCGCGATCGTGGTCGCGCGAAACGACCTGCACCAGTTGATCGCCACGGCCGCGGCGGCTCAGGCCGCTGACACGACCGCCAATGGCGATCCGGTCAGCAGAGGGCTTCGGATGAAGCGCGACTCGCTCACCGAAGACGTCGCGCAACTCACGCGCGTGCTCACCCGGGCCGACAACGCGCCGCTGCTCGGCTCCTTCCGGGCGCTCGCCGAAGCGCCCCAGATGCGTGGGGACCCGCGCGTGAAGCTCCTGCTGGATTCGCTCGTCGAGATCGAGCGGGAGCGCGAGAGCTTCAATGCCGTCGGCGGTGTGGATCCGGTGTTCGTGGCACTCACCGCCCGTGCCAACGAGCTCGGCCGCAGCATCCAATCGCTCGCCGAAGGGCGCCGGTCGAAGATCCAGGGCGAGCTGAGGGTGCTTGCTCCTCCTCCGCCAGCCGCCATGGCGGCGCTCGCGTCGCGGCCCCTTCCCGACACCGTCGCACGAATCGCCAAGCGTGACACCGCGCGCGTGATCGCCGGCGTGGTCGCCACGCGCCTGTCACGAGAGCGTGCCGAGCTGCAACGGCTGGATTCACTCGAGGGACGTGCGCGAGATCTCGCCAACGTCGGCGCATCGCCCCCCGCCATGCTCGCGGCGGCGCTCGTGTTCGGAGCGATGCTCGGCTTTGGCATTGCACTCCTGGACGAGGTGCGCCGTCCGCGCATCGCCGACCCATACGAAATCGAACGCGCCACAGGCGTTCGCGTACTCGGCGTCATTCGGCCCCTGCCGCCCTCACCCGAGCGCGGGCGTCGCGAATCGGATCGGAATGCGCCCCCATATCTCGATCCCGGCGCCGATGGGCATCAGCTCATCTACCTCACGATCGCGACAGCCGGCGCCAACGTAGTGATGCTCACGGTGACGGGCGACAACCCATCCGTGTCCGCGGTCGTGGCCGTCAACTTCGCCGCCATTGCCGCGAAGGAGGCGCGTGCCACGCTTCTCGTGGACACCGACGCCGCCGACACGGTGGAATCGGTGCTGCGTCTGCCGCCCACGCCGGGTGTCGCGGGTCTGGTGGAGGGCAAGGTGAGCTGGCCCGAAGCGATCCGCCCCGCTCGGATCGGGCGGGACCGCACGATCGATGTCGTACCCAGTGGCCGCGGAATGCCTCCGATGCCCGAGCTCAATACGCTGCTCGAGCGGGACATCGCACGGCTGGCGCGGCGCTACGATGCCATCGTATTCGTGAGCTCGCCGGACCAGGTCACTCAGGGCTTGCCGGCCGCGTTGCCGATTCCCGACGTTGTGTTCTGCGCGCGGACGGGCCAGACCCCGATCGCCGAGCTCAAGAAATCGATCGAGGAGATCGAGCAGGCCGGCGGGCGCATGCGCGGCATCGTGCTCTGGAATGCGCCCGATCCGGCCCTGATGGAGCAGCGTCCAACGCCACCGCCTGCTCGCGTGCCCGCGACGGTGTGAAGTCAGGCAGCTGTCGAGCACCGGTGCGCATCTCGACCGCTCATCCGTCCCCCGCCAGCTCTTTCACCCGCTCGAGGGTATCGATCTCGTCCGCCGGCTTGTCGTCCCGGACGCGCACGATGCGTGGAAAGCGCAACGCGTAGCCGGCCTTGTGTCGAGCAGACTTCTGCACGATGTCGAAGGTGACCTCGAGCACGACCTCCGGGCGCACGGCGTGAAAGCGGCCGAACTGCTGCGTGGTGATTGCCTTGAACCGCTCGGTGAGCTGCGCGATCTCGAGAACGGTGAGCCCATTGTACGCCTTCCCCACGTTCAACAGCGTCGGATCGCTATCTGAAGCCCGCACGGCAAAGGTGTAATCGGACAGCACACCATTTCGCCGTCCATGCCCACGCTCGACTCCGGTGACGACGACGTCGAGTGTGGCCAACGCACGCTTGAGCTTGATCCAGGTCTTCCCGCGACGGCCAGGTGTATACGACGAGCTCGGTTCCTTGGCGATAATGCCTTCGTTCCCCGCCGCCCGAGCCTGCTCGAACGCGGTTTCTATTGCCGCGGCAGTCGACACCATAACATACGGCGCCACAAAAGCGATATCATCTTGCCATGATAGCCACTCCAACAGCGAACGTCGCTCTCTCCATGAACGCTTGATGACCAGGATCGCGTTTGCCGCAAGGATGTCATAGGCGACGAAGGCCACCGGAACCTGACTGAGCATTTCCATGGTCGGCGACTTCCGACCGAGTCGACGCTGAAGAGTCGCGAATGGGCGGGCTCGACGGGGATGATCGAGATCCACGGCCAACAACTCTCCGTCGAGCACGAGGCCACGCCCGACCCCGCGGAGCGATGCCACGACGTCAGGATAGCCTGGCGTAATGTCGTCGAGTGTACGGGAGAAGAGGCGTACCTCGTCGCCGTCGATGTGCGCCTGCGCGCGGATGCCGTCGTACTTGTCCTCGACGACGAACGCGCCCGGCATGGCGGCAACGATCTCCTCCGGCGTCGCCATCGGCTGCGCGAGCATGAACCCCAGCGGATGAAAGAGCGCCAACGTAGCCTGGTCGAGCGCATCTCGGCGGGCCAATACCGCCACCTCGCCAACGTCACCGCGCAGCAGGTTGGCGTGCCGAACAGCCGCCAGCGGCCGTCCAAATGCTCGTGCCGCGGCCTCCTCGACCTGCGCCTCCTTGAGCCCGATCCGAAGCTCGCCGCCGAGGAGCTTGGCGAAATACCGCGCCTCATCAGCGCCCAAGGCGCCCAGCGTGTCACGGACGATCTTCCGGCGCCCGAGCGAACCTCGCTCCGCCGCCAGCAGGGCAAACCGACTCGCCATCCACTCGAGGCTCTGCTGTCCCGACGCCTGTCCGGCCAGGACGTCGCCCACCATGTCCCCCGCGTCGCCGTGACGAGTGTATGCAGCGGAGAGGGTTTCATCGCTCGCGCCAGTGAGCTCGGCAAGCGCGCTCCATAGAATCGAGCCACCAACCCGCGTCGTCCGCTGGTCGTGCCGAGGAAAGACGACGCCCGAGAAGAAATGCGCGGCGATCGGGAGAGCGGTGTCGTCGAGCGTTGGCAGATACGCCACCAGCACCGCGAGCTTCTCCAGCCGCTTGCTCGTGGCACGAATGCGATCAGCCGCTTCCACCCAGCGCGAAAAGCTGTCGGCGGCACGCTCTGTGTGGTCGATCATTGCAGATCCAGCATGTGCTGGTCGGACGCAGGCGACGTGATCGGGGCGCCTTCGTCGTCATCGCAGAAGTCCTGCGGATGGGCGGCGAGATGCTCGGCGGGGAGTCCAAGCGCCTGCAGTCGTTCGGCGAATCGCTCGGGGCCGTGCACCGTGTAGATGCGCCGCGCGCCCGACTCCCGCGCCGTACGGACCAGCTCCTCGTAATCCGCGTGATCAGAGAGCGGCAGTACGACATCACAGCCCTTGTAGATGTTGTGCGCTCCCGGGTGGTATGCCCAGCCGGTGAGGTAGACGATCCTGGTCTTTCCGATCCCCTGCACCATCGGCGTCTTTCGCGTCGAGGGAGTGGTGAGCAGCACGCGGCGACCGAGTTCACCGCGGCGATATGGTGTCCAGATCCCGGGACCGGGAAATGGATGACCGAGCTGCACGTGTACTCGACAGAGGTTCGCGATGGCGCCGTGCACCACGACGTCGAAGCCGTGGCTGGTGAGATGATGAAGGGCTTCCTGGCCCTTGCCGAGCGGATAGGCGAGGACGACGGGCGTGGCGTCCTCCCGGAACGCGGCGTCGACGAAGTCGTACAGCTGGCGCACGAGCAGGGCGTCTGGTGGAAACAGATAGCGCGGCTCGCCGAAGGTGCACTCCATCACCAGCACGTCACATCGCGGGATGCGGCTTGGAGGCGTGAAGGGGTTGGGGCGAAGCTTGTAGTCGCCCGTGTACACCAGCACTCCGTCCGCCGAGCGGACCTCGAGCATCGCGGCACCCAGGCAGTGTGCGGCGGAATGGAGCACCACCTCGGCGCCACCAAGGCGAGTGGGTGTGTCGTAGGGAATGGTGACGGCAGTGCGTGGCCCACGGCGGGCCGCATGGAGCGCGGCCGTCTCCGGCGTGCACACGATGCGATCCGCCTTCGAGCAGTGATCGGCGTGCGCATGCGAGACGAACACCGTCCCTGGCGCCCGGCGCGCGTCGAGATAGAGCTCGGCGGCGGGTACGTAGAGCCCGTGCCTGGTGACCGCGAGCAGCGTGTCGGTCGAGTCGGGTGGCATCGCTGACTGGGATGACACAATCCGGGCCACCGCGACGGCCTTACGTTCGCTTGGGAGCACTCACGTACTGCGGAATGCGTTCGCCGCGCGACGAATGCAGAATGAGGGCGGCGAGACGCTTCGCGCGCGTCTCAGGCCGCTTGGCGCTCACCACGTAGTGCGTCGCAAGCCGTCGGTACCCGGCAGGCTGGCCCTGAAAGAATGCCCATCCCGTCTTGCTCTTCCTGAACGCACGTTCCGCCTCGGCATCGAACACCGCGGCTTCCTTCTCGAACACATAGATGCCCGATCGCGCCGGATCGCGAAGGGCATATGCCGCGAGCCCTGCCGGCATCATTCGTCCCTCGCGAGTGAGGGCGTCCACCTTGGCGATGTTCACGTTGCTCCAGATACTTTTTGGCTTTCGTGGCGTGAAGCGAATGGAGTAGCTGTGCTCATCGATCGAGCGACGCACGCCGTCGATCCAGCCGTAACAGAGGGCTTCGTCGACGGATTCCGGCCAGGTGATGCTCGCTCGACCGGAGTGCTTGCGATGGAAGCCTACCAGCAGCTCGGTTGCGCGGGCATGATTCCCGTCGAGCCAGGCTCTGAATGCAGCGGGAGTGCGGAAGAAACGGGGCGACGTCATCGCGCCGAAGCTAGAACGGCAGTCGCCGGGCGGCCAGTCAGCCGGCATCACGGCACCATGGAATCGGCAATTCCCTGACTGCCCCATGCTCCTTGCCATAACTACCCTTCGCCGATGTCCTTCATGTGGGCCGATACCCTCCTTGCGGCCGAGCGCGCACTGCTGCTCCGGCTGCTGGCGTGGGGCGCACTGAGCATGCTCGCAGGTACGGCAATGTTGGCGTGGCTGCGCCTTCGCGGCCGGTCCTCCGCGTTGCTCGAGCACTTCGCCAGGCAGATGGCTGGCTGGGGTGGGCTGGAGCTCGCGTTCGTGGCGCTCAGCTGGCGCTCTCTTGCCCCGCGTGACCTGTCGGCTGCCACTCGCCTGGACCGGCTTCTCTGGCTCAATGCCGGGCTGGACATAGGGTACGTCCTCGTCGGCGTGTCGCTGGCAATTACCGGATGGCGGCTCGGACGCCGGCTTGGCATGGTGGGAGCGGGCATCGGCGTGATCGTCCAGGGCACGGCGCTGCTCCTGCTGGATCTGCTGCTCGCGAGCCAGATATCTTGCTGATCACTGCAGATCGGCGAGGCGCGCGGTATCTTTCTCTTCCCTTCCCAGCGTTTTCCCGTTTCCCGTCGTATCGTGAACGTGATGACGACCCGCGGCTACTCCGACCGGATTAACCACGCCTTCGCTTTTGCGGCGAAGCATCACGACCGACAGGTCCGCAAAGGGACCCGTCTCCCCTATCTGACGCATCCGGCGAACGTGGCCGTGATCCTCACGCGCTACGGACAGGACGAGCAGACGATCGTCTCCGGGATCCTGCATGACGTCATCGAGGACTGCGTGCGCGACGGCTACACGCGCGACATGCTGGAGCAGCGCATCGGCGACAAGTTCGGCCCCGAAGTGCTGGATACCGTACTCGCAGTGACGCAGCGGCAGGTGGATGAGGAGGGCATCGAGCTCTCAAGCGAGGAGAGGAAGGACGACTACCTCGCTCGCCTCGCGGCGGCGTCGGAGAGTGCGCGCTGGGTCTGCGCGGCGGACAAGATCCACAACGGTAGCACCATTCTCGCCGACCTCAATCGCACGCTCGACCCCGACACCGTGTGGTCGCGGTTCAACGTCGGCCGCATCGGCACCGTGCGCTGGTACCGGCGCGTCTACGATCGGCTCCGCGAGCTCGGGTTTGATGGATCGATCATGGAGGAATTGGGAGAAGTCGCCGACGAGCTGGAGGCGGCGTCGGCCGCCACGGCCCGGAGCTGATTCGGGGGCCGGGGCACCGCGGCTCTCCCGACTATACCAGGGCGGGTGCGGCGGCGGGCATGGAGGGATAGG
>JALYXJ010000149.1 GCA_030947165.1 Gemmatimonadota bacterium | reverse complement strand
AAAGGTCGCGTTGCTGAATGAGTCCTGTATCATCTCAGCCGCGAACTCATCGTCGGAGGCGGCGACGACCGCAGTAGGCTGCCGCGCCATGACCTCGGCGGCGAAGCTCGGGCCGGAGAGCGCGACGACACGGCGGCCAGGGGCCTCTTCCGCCACCACGTCGCTCATCAGCGCAAGGGTGTCCCGCTCGATCCCCTTGGACGCGACACACACGGTGGCGCGCGCCGGCAGCGACGAGGCACCGCGCCTGAGAATCGCGCGCAGGTGCTGGGCCGGCGTGGCGACGCACACGAGCGTCGCACCGCCCAGCGCGTCGGCGAAATCGCCGGTGGCGCGAAGGGCTGGCGAAAGCGCCGCACCAGCCAGGAATCGGGTGTTCTCATGGCGGTTGTTGATCGATTCCACAACGTCGGGCTCGTACGCCCAGAGCGCCACGTCGTGCCCGTTGCGCGCCAGGAGGTCGGCCAGCGCCGTCCCCCAAGCCCCTGCTCCGACGACGGCGCAACGGCTCATGGCTCTCCTCGTACGCGCCCGCGCTTGCCGAAGCGAAGCTCCTCGCCGCGCCGCAGCCGGCCGATGTTGGCACGATGCGTCCAGAACACGAAGGTGGCCACGACGAGGCTCACGACGAACAGCGGCGAGCCGACGCCCTGCGTGACGAGCAGCAGCAAGGGCAGCAGCACGGCCGAGATCAGACTGCCGAGTGACACGTAGCCGGTGGCCAAGACGACCGCGACGAACACGGCGAAGGTGACGGCCATCGGCACCGGGGCGAGCGCGAAGAAAACCCCCGCCGCCGTGGCGACCCCTTTGCCTCCTTTGCGGAACTTCAGGAAGACGGGGCGCACGTGCCCGGCAATGGCGGCAATGCCGCAGGCGATCGCCCAGAGCGTCGGGTTCGTCACCCCCCCGATCCGGTGCGGGAGGAGCAGCACCGGCAGCGCACCCTTGAGCGCATCGAGGAGGAAGACCACCACCCCGATCTTCCAGCCCAGAATTCGAAAGACGTTCGTGGCCCCCAGATTTCCCGAGCCCTGCTTGCGCAGATCGATGCCCTTGATGGCGCCGGCGACGTACGCGAACGGCAGTGAGCCGGAGACGTACGAGAGGGCGAGCGCGAGCAGTGGGTGCACGCTAGGCCGCCGGCGTCCCGCCGCTCTTCCGGCGCATCAGGATGCGCAGCGGATTCCCGGTGAACGGGTACGCCTCACGGAAGCCATTGTGCAGGAAGCGGATGTAATGCTCCTCCACGAGATCCGGGTGGTTGCCGAAGAAGGCGATCGTGGGCGGGGCAACGCTGACCTGGGTGGCGTAGTTGAGCTTCACCTCTCGGCCCGCCGCCTGCGACGGCTGACGACGCGCCAGCAGCTCGCTCAACCGCTCGTTCACCTGCGAGGTGGTGATGCGGGTCTTTGACTGCTCGTCCACGAGCTGGATCAGGTCGAGGATCTTCGAGACCCGCTGCCCGGTGAGCGCCGAGCTGAAGAGGAAGGGCACGTGCTTGAGAAACGGCGCCTTCTCCTGCGCCTTCTTCTCGAACTTGTGGGTCGCCTTGTCGTCCTTGTCCACCAGATCCCACTTGTTCACGACCACGATCAACCCGCGGCCCGCCTCCCACGCCATGTTGGCGATCGAGAGATCCTGGTTGTGGAACTCACCCTCCGTCGCGTCGATGAGGAGGACGCAGATGTTCGCGCGTTCGATCGCGCGGCGTGTGCGGAGCGACGAGTAGAACTCGATGCCGTCGCTGATCTTCGTCTGGCGGCGCAGGCCGGCCGTGTCCACGAAGATGAGCTTGCGCCCGTGATAGGTCATCGGCGTATCGATCGCATCGCGGGTTGTGCCGGCGATCTCGCTCACCACCAGACGCTCCTCGCCGAGGAGCTTGTTCACGAACGACGACTTGCCCACGTTCGGCCGGCCCACGACCGCCACGCGGAGCGCCTCCTCGTCCTCGGGCACGCTCTCGGGCAGGCGGTTCACCAGCTCGTCGAGGAGGTCGCCGGAGTTCTTTCCGTTGATCGCCGACACGGGGAATGGATCCCCTGCCCCGAGGCGATAGAACTCGTAGAAGTCCGTCCTGGTGGGATCATCCATCTTGTTGGCGACCAGCAGCCACGGCTTCCCCGACGCGCGGAGCATGTCCGCGACCTTCGCGTCGCTCGGGTGCACGCCAATCTGGGCGTCCACGACGAAGAGAAAGAGATCCGCCTCCTCCACGGCCGTGGCGACCTGGCGCCGGATCTCGAGATCCATCGGCAGATGCGGATCGTCCGACAGTCCCCCCGTATCGACGAGCCAGAACGACCGGCCATTCCACTCGGCCTTGGAGAAGTGCCGGTCGCGGGTGGTCCCGGCCTCCTCGGAGACGATCGCCTCGTCCTCGCCGATGATGCGGTTGAAGAGTGCGGACTTGCCCACGTTGGGGCGCCCGATGAGGGCGACGACAGGAGCGCTCACGCGGCGCTCCGGCCGGAGAGTTGGGGCTCACCTTCGTGCGCGAGCACGTCGATGAAGTCGTACGAAGGATATACCGGCATTGGCAGCGTTTCACGGAGCGCGATGAAGCGCTCCTCGTCGAGGAAGAGGCCGTCGTCGTTGATCGTCTCGGCGGGAATCAGCGCGAGGTCGAGATCGTGACGGTCGGCAAGGGCACGGCGGATGTCGGCGCCCACGAGGAGCCCCGCCGTCGTGGTTGTGGGACCGAAGAGGGAGTTCTCGGTCGGAATGAGAGTGAACAGGGCGCCGGTGTGCTCGGAGATCGCGTCGAGCAGGTCGGGCATGAGCGTGGCCATGGAGACGCCGGTCACCACGCCAATGCGCTTGCCGTCGAGGCGCGGCAGGTCGGCCACGCCAGCCTTCACGCGCTCCCGCAGAGACGCCACAGCCCCCACGCCGTTCTCGATCTGCGAGAAATCCCCATAGTGCTCGGCGGCCGGGAGCGGATGATCCGAAAGGAGGTACAGCTCGTCCGAGCCGAACACCCAGCGGTCGCCCCGCTCCGCGAGGGCACGCTCCTCCCAGCGCTCCACGGCGTCGAGAATGCGGCCGGCGTTCTCCGCATCCATCGGACGGCCGTTGTAGAGATGCGAGAACTGCGTCACACCCACCGGCACGAGCGCCACGCTGAGCACGGCGTCGCCGAGATTCCACAGATCGGCCAACGACGCCTCGAGAATGTCCGCGTCGTTGAGGCCGGGGACGATCACCATCTGCGCGTGGAACTGGATCCCGCCGGCGGCGAGCCGGGTGAGCTGCTCCACGATGTTCGGGACGCGCGGATTGTTGAGGAGGACCTTCCGGGCTTCCCAGGGCGTGGCGTGGACCGAGACGTAGAGCGGCGACAGGCGATACTCGAGGATCCGCTGGATGTCGCGCTCCTTGACGTTCGACAGCGTCGCGAAGTTGCCGTAGGCGAACGAGAGCCGGTAGTCGTCGTCGCGCACGTACAGTGGCTTCCGAAGGCCCCTCGGCAGCCCCTCGATGAAGCAGAACTCGCAGCGGTTGGCGCAGCGGCGGATGGTGGGCGGCTCGAGCTCGATGCCGAGCGCCTCGCCCTCCGGGCGCTCCACCTCGTAGACCACCTCCTCCCCGTCGGGGAGGCGGGCCTCGATCACGAGCTCCTCGTCGGCGGTGAGG
>JALYXJ010000144.1 GCA_030947165.1 Gemmatimonadota bacterium | reverse complement strand
CGACCTACGGCTTGGTCGGCGCGGTTCTCCCCCGCGCCGTGTCGCTCGGCGGCACGAGCAGCGGGTTCACGGGGCCGGCGGCGGGCGGCAGCGCCGGCTGCGCTTCCATCTGCGCGAGCAGATCGTCCAGCTTCACGGCACGCGCCACCTGCTTGGCGTCACCGAGCACCTTCGTCGCGTCCTTCGCGTCGCCGGTCGCCTGGAGCACCTCCGAGAGCATCAGCCCCGTGACGACGTACAGATAAGGAATGCCGACGGAGGGCCGGTCCACCCAGTCATTCCGCTTTGCGAGCGTCTTGTAGCCCACGAACACGCTGTCCCAGAGCGTCTTGGTGCGCGGGACGTCCACCCAGCCGGCGCCGGACACGAGCAGCGTGTCCTTGTTTTGCGCCGCGGGCGGCACGAAGATCTTGGTCGCGAGTCCCTGCGTGAGCAGGTAGCTGCCGAGCCCCAGCTCGCTCCCGTAGCCGGCTGACGTGCGGCTGAGGTAGATGGGGCGCTCGGTGAACGAGTCGGCGATCATGCGCAGCACGAAGATGTCCGCGCGCTGGAGCACTCCCTGGATGGACAAACGTGCCGGATCGATCGTCGCCTTGATCGGCCCCCCCTGGAACGTCATCGGGCGATCGAGCTGGATGTACGGCGGCACCGAGTCCGCCTGTGCCATCGTCATGTGGATCGGCGAGCCGCTCGGCTTCAGCCACACCTTGCCGCGGTAGATGGAAGGTCCCTTCGCCGCGTCGTACTCGTACACCGGGCGGCGGATGAGCTGGCGGGTGTACCAGTCCGTGTTGAGCAGTGAGGTGTTCGCGACGATGACGTCCTTTCGCACGCCCTCCACCTCCTGCGCGTACCAGAGCGGAAAGGTGTCGTTGTCGCCAACGGTGACGAGCACGCCGTACGGTTCCACGGAGTTGAGCAGGTCGCGTGCGAAGTCGGCCGTATCGGTCTGGCCAGCGCGCGAGGCCGTGGAGAAGTTCGTGATCAGCGGAATGAACGCCAGCGCAAGCACCGGTGACGCGAGCGCGAGACCACGGCGCGTCGGCTGCTCCGCCGAGGTGCGAGCGGCCACCAGCGGCTCGCGGTCGATCAGGGCGGCGAGCGACTCCCAGGCGGCGATCAGCCCGAGCGAGGCCCACACCCCCCAGGCGGAGAAGCTCCAGAGGTAGAAGTAGTCTCGATCACGCACCTCACGTGCGACTCCGGTCAGCTCGGGCGCCTGCGAGGCCCCGTACTTGAAGTTCAGGTAGTAGATGAGCACGAGCGTCATCGTGAACATCAGCGACCCGAAGTACCAGAAGCTGCGGCGATCTCGCTGCCAGTGCACGTAGCCGCCCAGCAGACCGAGCACGAGGAACAGCGCGCCCAGGAGATTCTGGATCAGCTGATGATCCATGTGCGCGTCGCGCAGCCACTGCCACTTGAAGTAGAACCACCACATGTCGAGCTGGCCGGTGAACGGCGCCTGCCGCTCGCCGAGGTCGGGCTTGCCGTACTGACCGCGATTGAAGTTGTACATGAACGCGTCGTACGTGCCCTTGCTGAAGGTGCACGAGGCGTTGAGCTCCGTGCGGCAGGCCGTCGGCTCGCCCTCGTTGAGCGCGGGGAAGTGCGCGGCGCGGATGGGCTGCATGGCGAACGGCGTGATGCCGAGGATCAGCGCGCCGATGCACGCGAGCAGCAGCTGCCACCGCAGCATCGTGCGCCAGCGCACGATGATCACCGCCAGGCCAACGGCTGGCGCGGCCAACATGCCAGCCATGTGGTTCGCGTAGCCCAGACCGCACAGGTACGCCACAATGACGAGGATGCGGTCGGCCTTGCGGCCGTCGGGCTGATCGCACCAGCGCACCATCAGCCAGCTGATGATCGCGATGCCCATCAGCGACACCGTGTACACCTTCTCGTTCACGACGCTCTGATTCCACACCGTGAACGCCGTCGCGCCGAGGAGCGCGGCAATGGAACCGCCGAGCACGCGGTGCCACCGCCGGGGCAGCCAGCCCACGAGCACGCGCTCGGTGATCAGGAACCACATCCCGGCCGACACCGCGCTGCACACCGCGGCGAGCACGTTGATGCGCACGGCGATGGAGGATGAGATCGGCAGCAGCGCGAAGACGCGGCCGACGAGGACGAACAGGGGATTGCCAGGCGGATGCGGGAGGCCGAGGACCTGCGCCGCGGTGATGTATTCGCTCGTGTCCCACATCGCCGTGGACGGCGACAGTGTCAGGAGATAGAGGCCGAAGATCGCGAGGGACACGATCGTGGCGGCCGGGTAGGACGGGCGATAGTCGAGGTCGGACGGCGGGGTCGTCGTCGCAATTACTCTCACGGGGGGGTGACGGATAGCAGACGCCCCGCGAGAGGCGGGGCGGGAGCGCAGCAGGGAAAGATGGCGGTTGTCGGCCGTTTGGTACAGGCCTGCGGCGCTCCCGCCGCTCCTTCACTTACGGCTTGTGGGTCCTGGTGGTGGTCTTGGTGGTCGTCGACTTCTTGACCGTGTCCATCGCGGGCGCAGGGGCCGCCATCGCCGTCGAATCGACCGGAGTAACCGTCGTATTCGTGTTCGTGGTCGTGCTCGTCGAGGACGAGGCGCCGACGTCGCCAGCGGCCGTGCCGCCCGCCGGAGCGTCGTCCTTATCCTTTGCGCAGGCGCCGACCGCCGCGAGGGTGGCAAGGGCCGTAATGGCTGTGATAGCTCTGACGCGCATGTGTGTCTCCTTCCTTCGGGGAGTAGGGGTACCGACACCGTCCTGCGAGGGCCGCCGATGGTGCGGTTCGTGGACAGCCCAGGCCGCAAAGTAGAGGCCACAGGTCGTCCTGGCGGGCTAGAGTACGACATTCCGGACCACTCCGCTACACGGGTCGCTCACAACCGGGAACGCGGAGAACGCGGATTGCGACAGGGAGCCCCTTCCGTCGTTCTGATCGGCGTTCAATGGCGGAACAGCCGCACCCCCGTGAACACCATCGCGATCCCGTGCTCGTCGGCCGCGGCGATCACGTCGGCGTCGCGCACCGACCCGCCCGGCTGTACGATCGCTTTGACGCCCGCCTGTGCGGCCTGATCCACGCCATCGCGGAAGGGAAAGAACGCATCCGAACCCAGCGACGCGCCAGCGGTCGCGTGGCCGGCCAGTCCCGCCTTGTGCACCGCGAGGAACGCGGCATCCACGCGCGACATCTGCCCCGCGCCGATGCCGATCGTGGCGCCGTCGCGCGCGAGCACGATGGCATTCGACTTCACGCTCGCCACAGCCCGCCAGGCGAACAACAGATCCCGCTGCTCCTCGGCCGTCGGCTGCCGCCGCGTCACGACCTTCCAGCCACTGTCGTCGATCGTTGTCGGGGGCCGCTGCTGGGCGAGGAATCCGCCGCGCACCCGTTTGTAATCGAGCGCGCCGGCGGGCCACCGGGCCGTCCCCTCCAGCACGCGAAGGTTCTTCTTGCGGCCCAGGATGTCGAGCGCGCCCGCGCTGAACGCTGGCGCGACCACACACTCCACGAACAGGCTCGACACCGCCTCGGCGCCCGCATCGTCCACCGGGCCGGTGAATGAGATCACCGAGCCGAACGCCGACACCGGATCGCACGCGAGCGCCTTCCGATAGGCGTCCAGCACGGTCGCGCCGGTGGCGAGGCCGCACGGCGTGGTGTGCTTGATGATCGCGCAGCAGACCTCCGCGCCGAACGGCTCGGTGGCCAGCAACGCGCCCTCGAGGTCGAGCAGATTGTTGAACGACAGCTCCTTGCCGCCTTTCTGGGTGAGCCCCGCGAGCCCGGCAGCCTTGCGCTCGACGTAGAACGCCGCGGCCTGGCCCGGGTTCTCCCCGTACCGGAGGGACTGCACCTTCTCGAGCGCCAGGGTGAGACGCTCGGGAAACTGCTCGCCGCGCTGCGCCGCGAACCATCCGGCGATCGCGGCGTCATACGCCGCCGTGTGCTCGAAGACCTTGCCGGCCAGCTCGCGACGAACAGTCTCGTCGTTCGTCCCGTCTTGCAGGAGCGCCAGTACGCGGGGGTAGTCCGCCGGCTCGACCACCGTGGTGACCGCCGCGAAGTTCTTGGCCGCGGAGCGCAGCATGCTCGGGCCACCGATGTCGATCTGCTCGATCACCTCGTCCGGGGCCACGCCGGCGCGCGCCGCCGTCTCCCGGAAGGGATAGAGATTCACCGCCACCAGGTCAATCGGCTCGATCCCATGCTCGGCGATGGCCGTCATGTGCTCGGCGACGTCGCGGCGGGCCAGGAGACCACCGTGCACCGCGGGATGCAGCGTCTTCACGCGCCCGTCGAGCATCTCGGGGAACTCCGTCACCTCGCTTACGTCACGCACCGGAATGTCGGCATCGCGCAGGGCGCGGGCGGTTCCACCGGTGGAGAGCAGCTCCCAGCCCAGCGCGTGAAGGCCGCGGGCGAATTCGATCAGGCCGGACTTGTCGGAAACGGACAGCAGAGCGCGGGGCATTTATGTCGTTCACAGTGTTGAAGTCGTTTGTCATCCCGCACGAGCGAGCGAAGCGAGCGAGTGTCGGGATCTACTGTGCTTGACGGGTCACTCAGTCAGGCGAGTAGGTCCCGACACTCGCTTCGCTCCTGCGGAATGACATCATTGGCCAGCGCCGTGACCAAGCTCCTCGTCCAGCGCCGGAAGCGACGCGGCGTCGAGCACGAAGGGGTGCTCGATGTGTCCATCGGGGCCGAGCCGGACCTCGCCCGCCGCGACCGCCTGCACGACGCGCGGATACAGGATGTGCTCGGCGCGCAGCACGCGGGCGGCGAGGGTGTGCTCATCGTCGTCGAGACGGACCGGCACGGGCCACTGCGCGATCACGGCGCCGTGGTCGTAGATGTCGTCCACGAAATGCACGGTGGGGCCCGTGGTCGTCGCGCCCGCGGCGAGCACGGCGCGGTGCACGCGCGGCCCGTACATGCCGACGCCGCCGAAGGCGGGCAGCAGCGCGGGGTGCACGTTCAGCATTCGGCCGACGAACCGGCGAGTGACAGAGTCCGGCACGTACCGCATGTAGCCAGCCAGGACGACGAGATCCACGTCGTGCGCGGTGAGCAGGTCGTCCATCGCCTGGCGGTGTGCCAGACGTGTCGGCGGCACAGTTGCGGTGTGAATGCCGGCGTGCCGCGCCCGATCCAGCGCGCCCGCCTCGGTCCGGTCCGACGCGACGAGCACGACGTCGCCGGCACGCCGCTCGCCGAGCGCCCGAAGGTGGTCGAGGAGCGCCTGGAGATTGGTGCCGCCACCGCTTGCCAGCACGGCGATGCGCGCCGTCGTCACGAGCTCACCGTGAGCAGTCGCTCGACGCCCTCGAGGAGTGATGCAGCGATGTCGATGCCCTCGGCCCGCGCGCGCGAAACGTCCGCGTCCGCGCCGTCGGCCGACGTCACGAGCAGCCCGCGCCCCTTGAACTGCGTGGCCCCGGCGACGTCGCGATACTTGTCGCCGGCGAAGAGGCACCGTGAGAGATCCAGCCGGTAGAGCGCCGCGGCGCGCTCGAACAGCCCGGTTGCCGGCTTGCGGCAGGGGCAGGGGCCCGTGATCTCCGGCGCGTGCGGGCAACTGAAGGTGTCGAGCAGCTCCGCGCCCTCGGCCGCGAGCAGCTCGGCGGTGCGGAGACGCACGGCGTTGTATTGCTCGAGCGAGATGATGCCGCGCGCGATCCCCGATTGATTCGTGCACACGATGGACGGGATGCCCTGCTGCGCGAGCAGCCGAATCGCGTCGGCCGCACCGGGCAGCAGCGTTACGCCGGCTCGATCACGCACGTAGTTGGTGTCCACGATGATCGTGCCATCGCGGTCCAGCAACGCGGCCTGGTGCCCGTCGCGGTCATCCATTGGCGGCCACCACGGCGGCGGCAAGCACGGATACGGCCTCCGCGGGCACGGCCCGGAAGTCGAGCAGCATGCGACCATCGTGCACGCGTCCCACGACCGCAGGGTCACCGGCACGCAGCGCCGCGGCCCATCGCACCGCGTCGCCGGCGAGCGCCACGGCCACACTCGGCAACGTGGCCGTTGGGAAGGCACCAGCTCCGACGGATGACTCACTCTCCATGAGATCGCAGGCGATGTCTGCGGCTCGCAACAGACGCATGCACTCGGTCGCGCGCGCGCGCAGCTCGGCGATCGTGGCGCTCAACATCGCGAGCGTCGGGATCTCCTGGCGTGCCACCGCCGGGTCGCGATACAGCGCCAGTGTGGCCTCGAGTGCCGCGAGCGTCACCTTGTCCACGCGGTAGGAGCGGGCGAGCGGGTTCTGCCGCATGGTAGCAATGTATCCGGCCGTGCCCAGTATGATGCCCGCCTGCGGGCCGCCAAGGAGCTTGTCGCCGCTCATCACCACGAGCGTTGCGCCGGCGGAGAGTGCTTCGCGCGCCTTCGGCTCGCCGCGGAGTCCGATGTCATCGAGCGGGATGAGCAGCCCGCTGCCGAGGTCGTGCAGGATCGGCAGGCCGTGCTCATGTGCCAGCGGCGCCAGCTCCTGCACTGGCACCTCGGCCGTGTAGCCCGTAACGGCGAAGTTGCTCCGATGCACCTTGAGCAGCACCCCCGTCTCCCCGCTGATCGCGGCGGCGTAGTCGGACAGGTGGGTGCGATTCGTCGCACCCACCTCTCGGAGCCGTGCGCCGCTCTTGGCCATGATCTCGTGCACGCGGAAGCTGCCGCCGATCTCCACGAGCTCGCCGCGCGACAGCACGGCGTCGCGATCGCTGGCGACGGTGTTGAGGGCGAGCACGAGCGCAGCCGCGCCGTTGTTGACGACGAGCGCGTCCTCCGCTCCGGTGAGCTCGCGCAGCAGCGATGCGCAGTGTGCGTAGCGAGAGCCGCGCGTTCCGTCAGCCAGCTCGTACTCCAGGTTGCTGTAACCACTGGCCACAGATTCGATCGCCTCGAGGGCGGCGCGGGCCAGTGGCGCACGCCCGAGATTGGTATGGAGCACTACCCCCGTGGCGTTGATCACCGGTCGGAGCGACGGACGCTGCGCCGCTGTCAGGCGCTCGGCGACCGCCTGCGTCCACCCCTCGTCGTCGGCCGGCGCCGCCCCGAGCTCACGGACCCGCGCCACCACGTCACGCACGGCGTTCACCACCAGCGACCGCGGGGCCGTGCCGAGCAGGGCGCGCACCCCCGCGCTGTCGAGCAGCGCGCTCACGCTCGGCAGGGTGCGGCGCAGGTCGGTCATGGCCGTGGGGGTCGGGCTGCGGGTGGAGTCGCCGCCGGGGCGCGCGTCGAGTCGGGTTTCGGCGGGGGCGGCGCCTTGGCGGTGATGAACGACCGCTCGCTCGTCGTGGAGCGTCCGCTCAGCGCGCGCGCGTTCTCCACGCGCAGCATGTACGCGGTGCCGGGACCGAGCGGTTTGGCGGTGCGCAGCAGCAGCAGGGTGAACGGCGCCGGTATGCTCGGCGTCGCTACTCCGGGCTTCGCCGCCGGAGCAATGAGCCGGCGCGGAGGCAGCACCTTGCCCGCGAGCGAATCGACGCGCCGCGCGGAGTCGGCGGTCGTCTGGAGTCGGGCCTCCGTCTCCTTCTGCTCGTCGCGCGGTGTGAGCACGGCCGTCACGGGAATTCTGACGCTGTCGGCCGCGGCGAGTCGGAACGCGTCGGCCGCCGGAAGGTGCAGCGGATCGAGGAAGCGATCGAAGGTCACCCGCAATGTGGCCGAGTCGCCCGGCACAACGGTGACGATTCGCGGTGGAAGCGTATCGCGCTGCACGGTGAGCAGCTTCAGCGAATCCCTCTGAGGGACCACGACGCGGGCTGTGTCGAACGGTTCGTTGCGGTCGAGGGCGCGATTGTTGTTCTGGTCGTTGAACGCCCGCACCAGGTAGCTGCCGGGTGGCAGCGGTCCCAGCGTGAAGCGGCCGGCGGAGTCGGACTGCGCGAGGTAGATGTTGCTGTCGGGGGTGACCGCCTGTACAAATGCGCGCGCCAAGGGACGCTCCGCGCTCCAATCGAAGGCGGTACCGGTGATGCGCTCCGGCGGAATGGTCGGTCCGGTGGAGAAGATCAGCGACGCGCCGCGGCGCATCACGTTGTTGCGGAGGTCGGACAGTCCGGGGAGCAGCGTGATGCTGTACGCCGTGTTGGGCCGGAACCCGTCGCGGGGACGCACGTCGATCCGGCTGCGATGCCAGCTCACCTCCGGTTCGCCTGCGGAGGGCGAGACGAGAAAGAAGTTGCGCACCTCCTGCGCGCCACTGCCGCGATCGTTGATCGTCTCGTCGAAGTAGAAGCTCGCGTTCCGATCCTGTACGTTCACGGAGTTGGTGTCCGGCGTGAGGCGGACGAGCTTCGGGGGCGCGACATCTTCCGGTCCGCCGGGCGGGGGAGAGGCGGAAGCGCATCCTATAGTACCGGCAGCCACGAGCGCGGTCAGCCGGAGCCGCACAGCCCCTCGATGCGCGTGCTCAGTTGGTCGCGTCGCGAGCGCCACTCGTCGCGCTTGGCGTGCTCCGAGTCGATCACGTGCGACGGCGCGCGCTCGACGAACCCCGGGTTCGCCAGGCGCGCCTCCAGCGACGTCAGCTGCTTGACCAGGTTCGTCAGCTCGCCCTTCAGTCGCGCGCATTCCTTCTTGACGTCCACCAACCCCTCGAGCGGCACGATCAGCTCCGTGCCGCCGGGCAGGATGACGCTGGCGCCCGGACCCTTCGGCGCGGCCTCCACGAACGCGAGAGCGGTCTTGCTCAAGCGCGAGAGCAGGGTGAACTCGTCGTCGAGCATCTGTCGCACGTCGGGCGCCGCGACGACGAACGCGTCGATCATCTTGCCGGGCGGCACGTTGTACTCGGCGCGCACCCGTCGCATCGCCTCGACGACGTCCTTCAAGATCTCGAACTGGCCGGCGGTCACGCTGACGGAGGTCTCGAGGGGCGCCACCGGCCAGGTGGCCGTCGCGAGAAAAGTCCCGTCCACGTGGCCGGGCAGCCGCTGCCACAGCGCCTCCGTGACGAACGGCACGATCGGGTGCAGCAGCCGCAGCGCCTGATCGAACGCGTGCACGAGCACCGCCCGCGCGACCTGCTGATCCTTGCCCGCTGTGAGCAGCCGCGTCTTGATCGCCTCGAGGTACCAGTCGGCGAGCTCGTTCCACACGAACCGGCGCGCTGTTTCGGCATAGTCGTTCAGTCGGAGCCCCGCGATGCGCTCCTCCTCGATCCACACGCCACGGATCGGCTTCAGCGGCCCGATCGCGCGGTCGCACTCGCGCACGGCCACGTCGAGCCGCTCGAGGATCCAGGCGTCGGCGCGCTGCAGTTCATCCGGCGCGATCTCCGAGACCGGCCGCACCGGCTCGGCGCCCACGTTGGTGAGCAGGAAGCGTCCGATGTTCCAGAGCTTCGTCGCGAAGTTGCGACCCGGCGCGAAGGTCTTCTCGAGGTCGGCCGGATCGAGGAACACGTCGGCGCCGAGTCCCATCCCCGACACCAGCGTGTAGCGCAGCGCGTCCGCGCCGTAGAGCGCGACCACGTCGAGCGGGTCGATGCCGTTGCCGAGCGACTTGGACATCTTGCGGCCCTGCGTGTCGCGGGCTGTGCCATGGAGGTAGACCGAATGAAATGGCGCGTCGCCCATGAACGCGTACCCCGCCATGATCATGCGCGCCACCCAGAAGAACAGGATCTCGGGGGCGGTCACGAGCACGTCGGTCGGGTAGAAGGCGCGCAGATCAGTCGCGCCCTCGTTCGGCCACCCCAGCGTCGAGATCGGCCAGAGCCAGCTCGAGAACCAGGTGTCGAGCACGTCGGGATCCTGCTCGACCGGACTGCCGCAGTATGGACACTCCGTTATGTCCTCGCGGCTGACGATCACGTCCTGCGGCGGATCGCAGTCGCGGCAGTACCACACCGGGATGCGGTGTCCCCACCACAGCTGCCGCGAGATGTTCCAGTCGCGGATGTTCGTCATCCAGTGCTCGTACACTCCCACCCAGCGCTCGGGGAGGATACGGACGCGGCCATCTCGCACGGCCAGCAGGGCCGGCTCCGCCAGCGGCGCCATGCGCACGAACCACTGGTCGGAGAGCCGCGGTTCCACCACCGTGTCGCACCGGTAGCAGTGCCGCACGTTGTGGGTATGCTGCTCCTGCTTCACGAGCTGGCCACCCACCTCGAGCAGCCGGACGATGCGCTGGCGCGCCTCGAACCGGTCCACGCCGCGCAGCGCTTCGGGGACGCGGCCGCCCGCGTCGGCTCCTTCGTTCATCATGCCGTGCTCGTCGATCACGATCGGCATGGGCAGACCGTGCCGCCGGCCCACCTCGAAGTCGTTCGCGTCGTGGGCTGGCGTGATCTTCACGACGCCGGTCCCGAACGCCGGGTCGGCGTAGTCGTCGGCGATGACGGGAATGGGAAGATTCAGGATCGGCAGCATGACCTGCTGGCCGATCAGCGCCTGATACCGCTCGTCATTCGGGTTCACCGCGACCGCCACGTCGCCGAGCATGGTCTCGGGCCGCGTGGTGGCGATCATGATCGAGCGCGTCGGATCCCCGGCGATCGGGTAGGACACGTGATACAGCGTGCCCATCTCCTCCTGCGGCTCGGCTTCCTCGTCGGAGAGCGACGTCAGGCAGCGGGGGCACCAGTGGATCACGCGGTGCCCGCGATAGATCAGCCCGCGCTCGTACAGCCGCACGAACGCCTCACGCACGGCGGAGCTGAGCTCCGTCGTCATGGTGTAGGCGGTGCGCGACCAGTCGGCCGACGCGCCCATTGCGCGCAGCTGCTGGAGGATCGTGCCGCCGGTCTTCTCCACGAACTCGATCGTGCGCTGCACGAACTTCTCGCGCCCGAGATCCTGCTTGGTGAGCCCTTCGTCGGCGAGCTGGCGCTCGATGATGTTCTGCGTGGCGATGCCGGCGTGGTCGGTGCCCGGCACCCAGAGGGCCTCCTGATCGTTCATGCGTGCCCACCGGATCAGCACGTCCTGCACGGTGGCGTTCAGCCCGTGACCCACGTGCAGAATGGCCGTCACGTTCGGCGGCGGCATGACGATCGTGTACGGATCGCGGTCCCCGCCGACGCGGCGGGAACGCGCGGCGTCGGGGGTGAAGCACCCCGCCCGCTGCCAGCGCTCGTAGATCGCGGCCTCGGTGGCGGCCGGATCGTACTGCGCGGGGAAGCGGTCGTCGGGGGCGGGCTCGGAGACCCGGCGTGGCTGCGTAGCGTCAGAAATAGACATGACCCGCGGAAGTTAACCCGCGGGTCATGTGCGATGAAGACGGGCGGACTAGTGTGTGGGGCTTACGGCTCCACGACGTGATCGCTCTTGGGCACGCCGGTCGGCGCGATCGGCGAGCCGCCCGCGCGGTCGCCCTTCACGACCTTCTTCTCGCGGCGGCGGCGCTCGGCGATCCCGGCGGTGTCGTCGGCCGCCTCGGCCAGCTCGACCTCAGCGGTGGTCCAGCGTTCCTTGAGCTCGACGCGGGGATCGGCGTGGCGATCCGGTTCGTCCGACGTGCCCTGACGGCGGCGGCCGGTCCCCACGGTGCGGCCTTCCCAGTGCGTCTCGGTCAGCGCGTCCTCGCCATTCTGGAAGCGGCGGTTGTTGTCCTGGATCCGCTCCTCCTCGTCGCCGACGGCGATCCGGTTGACCACGGTGATCACACCGGGCACGCCGCGCGCGAGCACGACGGCGTGCTCAGCCTCGTCCTCGGTGTTCACCCAGCCGGCCAACTCGATCGTCTCCTCGCCGATCCCCCCGATGTCGATGGCGCGCTCGGCGAGGATCGGATCGTTCCGGAACGCCTCGAGGACGCGCTCTTCCAGCTCGGAGCCTTCCTCGGTCACCTCTACCAGCTCGTCGTCCTCGTACTCATCGAACTCGGCGAATTGGTCGGTCACCGGGGGACCTGCGAGCTCACTGGTCGCCTCTTCGGCCCCGCGTCGCACCTTCTTCACCAGTCCACTGAAGCCGCCGACGCGCTGGGCCACGAGCATGCCGACGGCAAAGCCGGCCACCGCGCCGAGCAGCACGCTCGTCACAGTACCCGCAACGGAGGACTCGTCTTCGTCCTGAAATCGGAGATATGACATAGCAACACGCCTGTGGCGGAGGGTCTGCCGCAAGGATAGCTTACGGGGGAATTTTCCGCGAACGGTGCAAGAAGAAGGCCGCTCAACCTCCTCCAATTTCCGGCCATGCGCCTCTCGCGTTTTCTCCCCAAATGGTCCTCCGAGGAGGAGACGGTACCCCTCCGCCGAGTCCTGGTCTGGTCCCTGGTGGCGGTGTCGATCGTCGTCGGACTGGTGCTGTATTTCAGGTACGAGCGGCAGATCACGCCGCTGGTCGGATAGTCGTCCCCCCCGCCGCCGCCGCGCTCCCAACTCCAGAGAATGATCGACGCTC
>JALYXJ010000106.1 GCA_030947165.1 Gemmatimonadota bacterium | reverse complement strand
GCCACGAGCATCGAGAGGATCACGACGGCGACGGAGAGGCACGTCGCGACGGCGCGACGCCACCGCGCGAGATGGAATGCGCTGTCTGAAAGCAGCATCGACCTTCCTCCTGTTCGCGGCTGGCCGGAGTCGCGAGATCGCGATAGCCGCCGGCGTTGTTGAGGAGTCGCCGCACCCCCTTCGCCGTTACACCACCACTTCGGGCGCGCCGAGTGTTACGCGCACCGAGTGCGAGACCCCATCGTCGCGAAGCTGAATCTGCCCGTCCTCCACACGCCGTCCGTCCAGCTCCACGATCGCGACACCACGAGCGACAGCATCCGGATTTCGGAACTCCACAGAGTACGTGGTCGCGCCATAGCGATAGGTGAGGGAAAACTCCCTCCACGTTGTGGGCACGCACGGATCCAGAGTCAGGCGGTCGCCCCGCTTGGTGAATCCGAGGATCCCTTCCAGCGCCACGCGATAGCTCCAGCTGGCCGATCCCGTGTACCAGGTCCAACCCCCGCGGCCCACATGCCCGTCCGCCGTGTAGACGTCCGCGCAGACCGCATAGGGCTCGACCTTGTAGCGCGCAGCGCCCTCGGGCGTGGCCGCGTGGGTGAGCGGATTCAGCATCTGCAGGAGATGAAACGCGCGGTCGCCATCGCCCATGCGCGCGGTCGCGAGCGCGGTCCAGAGCGCCGCGTGCGTGTACTGCGCGCCATTCTCCCTCACGCCCGGAACGTATCCCTTGATGTATCCGGGATCGCGCGCCGAATGATCGAACGGGGGAGTCAGGAGCATGATCAGCCGCGCATCCTCCCGCACCAGCTGCTCCCCGACGGCCCGCATCGCCTCGCGTGCGCGCACCGGGTCCCCGGCCTCCGACAGCACCGACCAGCTCTGTGCGATGGCGTCGATGCGGCATTCATCGCTCGATCGCGAGCCGAGTGGGGTTCCGTCGTCGAAGTACGCTCGACGGTACCAGCTCCCATCCCACGCCTCTCGCTCCACCGCGGCGTTGTAGTCGTCGGCGCGCGATCGCAATCGAGCCGCTGTCGCAGCGTCGCCGCGGCCCTCGGCGTGCAGGGCAAACCGCCGAAGCGTCGCGATGAGAAACCACGCCAGCCAGACGCTCTCCCCCGTGCCCCCCACCCCCACCCGATTCATGCCGTCGTTCCAGTCGCCACAGCCGATGAGGGGCAGGCCGTGCGATCCCGCCGTCGCCGCGCGGTCGAGAGCCCGCACGCAGTGCTCATACAGCGTCGCGCTCTCTTCACTCACCTCCGGCAGCTCGTACGCCTCCTGCTCTCCGGGCGCCAGCAGTCGCATCGAGAGGAAGGGGATGCGCTCGTCCCACACCGTTTGATCGCCGGTGACGCGAACGTAGTGATCCGCCACATGCGGCAGCCAGACGAGGTCATCCGAGATGCGGGTCCGCACTCCGTTGCCCGTCGGCTCGTGCCACCAGTGCTGGACGTCCCCTTCCCGGAATTGCCGACTCGCCGATCGTATCAGATGGGCGCGCGTGATTCCCGGCTCGGCGTAGACGAACGCCATGCAATCCTGAAGCTGGTCGCGAAATCCGTAGGCGCCGCTCGACTGATAGAGCGCGGACCGCGCCCACATGCGGCAGGCGAGGGCCTGATAGAGCGACCAACGGTTGAGCATCGCGTCGAACTCGGGCGAGGGCGTGCGGGCCGTGAGGGTGGACAGTCGGTCGTCCCAACGGCGAACAGCCGTGTCGATCGCCGCCGACGCCGCCCCGGGCGCGCCGAGGCGACCGATGATGGCGTGCACCTCCTCCTCGCCGATTGCCGCGCCGAGCAGCAGCACAACCTCGCGTGTCTCACCGGGCGCGAGCGCGATCGTGCCGCGCAGGGCGGCGCAGGGATCGTAGCCCGCCCCGGTGGCGCCCGAGAGTGTCGCCTGCGCCAGCGCGGCCGGCGCCACGAGATCGCCGTTCCGGCCGATGAACTCTTCCCGGTCCCCCGTGAAGCTGGTCACTCGCTCGCTCATCCAGGAGAACGCGACCCGGGAGGCGAAGTCGTCGGCAAAGTAATTCTGGCCGAGCAGGGCACCGGTGGCCTCGTTCCGGCGCGTATGGATCTGATGGCGCGTGTGCTCTCGCGAGACGCCGAGCGCCCATTCAACGAAGCTGGTGATGGTGAGGCGACGGGTCGCGGACCCCCGGTTCGTCAAACGCAGCCGCGAGATCTTGGCCGGATCCTCCTCTGGCACCGCGAGCGTGAGCTCGCTCGCGATGCCCTCCCGCTCATGTGAGAAGGTGGTCACGCCCGGGCCGTGCCGCACCGTGTAGCTCGGAGCGCCGGAGCGTCCCCGCGCAGCAGCCGGACCCGGCGTGGGAGTCCAGCTCCGGCCGCTGTCCGCGTCCTGCAGATAGATCACCTCGCCGCACGGATCTCCAACCGGATCGTTGTGCCACGGGGTGAGTCGATAGAAGTAGCTGTTCTCGGCCCACGCGAATCCCCCGCCCCGCTCGGTGACGCAGAACCCCGCGCGCGGATTGGCGACGATGTTGACCCAGGGCGCGGGAGGGAGGTGGGCCCCGCTCACGAGGATCTCGTAGTCCCCTTTCTCCACCAGCCTGCCGAAGCCGTTCTCACCACTCCCGGCTCGCGCGACCGGCCACGGTGGGGTCTCATCCAGGCTCTGTCCCCGGGACGGCGGAACGCGCACGATCGTGGGCTCGCGCGCACTCCCGCGCAATCGGTCCGTCTGCCACTCGATCTCTCCGTTCGGCTCCATCACCTCGCCGAGTCCCACACCGTCGCAGACGACCGCGATGCGGGCCGTAGCCCGGAGCATCGCCAGATCCTCGGCCGCCAGAAGATCGCCACGGCGGACGAAAACTCCTCCCGGTCTGTCCACGATCGCGCCCTCGGTGGACGCGAGCGTCAGCGCCACGATCTGATCGTGCAGCTCCTGCTGGTAGGTCGGCGTCTTCGTGTTGAGGATCACGAGATCCGACGTGATACCCTTCATCCGCCAGTACTTGTGCGCCACGAGCAGCTGCCGAACGCTCGGCAGTCCCCCGGCGTCGCCGATCGTTCCGAGCACGATCGGCCAGTCCCCGGAGATTCCGTGCGCCCAGAGCGCTCTCTGTCCGCGCCGATTTGCAGCTCGCTCTGCCTGGGATGCCCCGAGCGCTTCGTGAGGATAGATGAGCGCGCCCGCGAGCTCCTGGTAGAGCGCGGCTTCCGCCGGCGTGACATCGAAGTCGCGAAGCTCCATCTGTGCTTCCGTGCCCGACAGCGCGAGGGCGCGGTCGGCAGCGCGAAGGTCCCGATAACGATCGGCGTTCTGTAGCGCCTCCTCCCGATTCTCCGCGACGACGGTGGTGAACGCTACCGTGGCCGAGCGACCCGGCTCCAGCGTCACGCGCACGCGGAGCGAGGCGATCGGATCGAGCACCGCGCCGACGCTTCCCGAGAGTGTCATGCCGGCATCGAGCGCGAGCGGCGACCGAATGCTGCGACCGCGGCCGATGAAGCGTGCGCGGTCCGTCTCGCACGTCACCGCGCCCACCCGCTCGCCGCCGGCCGCCAGGACGTGCGCCAGCCACGGCCGAGCTTCTCCGGACGAGCGCGGCCTGCGGCTGGCGAGCAGCGCCGAGCAAGAGGACACCCACTCCGTCTCGACGAACAGATTCTGGAAGGCGGGATGGGCGCGGTCGGCGTCCGGCGTGGTGAGAACAATCTCGGCATAGCTCGTGAGCTCGATGTCCCGCACCTCCCGCGACCGGTTCGTGACCGTGACACGTCGGATCTCCGCGCGCTCGCGCGGGATCACCACGATCTCCAGCCGCGTGTCCACCGCGCCGTCGCGCCGCGTGAAGCGAACGCGATCGGCCGCGAACGCGACGCGATACTGATCGGCCACCGCGGCCGTCGGCTGGTGCGAGGCAGACCAGAGACGCCCGGTCGCGAGGTCCCTCAGGTAGAGCCACTGCCCGCTATCGTCGCGCGTCGAATCCGCACGCCACCGCGTGACGGCCATCCCGTTCGACCGACTGTACCCGCCGCCGGCGTTGCTGATGAGCAGGCAATAGGGGAGTGCGCCCAGAAGTCCCACGCGAGGCTCGTCCGTGTGCGCCGTGTCGAACTCGCGTACCACCGGATGGGCGCGCACCGGCCGCTCGGCAACCACGTCCTCGCCCGGAGCATCGGACTGGGGCTGCTGCGCGACGTAGCGCCGCGGCACCCGCTCGTCGAGGAGCAGTGCAGCCGCGCGAGAGACTGCGTCGCGCATGAACCGACGCTGCCACACGCCTTGACCGTCGTTCCAGCTCAGCGCATTGTCGAGCGCCACGAGGCTCATCCCGACATGGTGGGCCATCCAGGCGCGCACCACGGCGTGCGTGCCGGGAGGATCCGGACGGGTGTAGTCGAGGGCGTCGTAGAAGCCGTACGCCCCGAGTGCCTGCTGGCGCTCCAGCTCCCCGAGATTGGACAGCGCCTCGTGCGGCGCCACCATGAGGGCGAGCGCGGCCGCGTAGGGGGCCACCACAAGGTCGTCGGCGAGGCCGCGTTTGAGCGCGAGATCCGGAACGCCGAACGCCCGGTACTGATAGGTCTCGTGGCGGTCGCGCAGGTTGTACGCACACTCCGAGATGCCCCACGGCACGCCCCGTGCGCGCCCGTACGCGATCTGCCGGCGGACCGCGGCATGGTGCGTCTGATCGAGAAGGGAGTAGCCGTGCGATGGCATGACGAGCACCGGCATCAGATACTCGAACATGCTCCCACTCCACGAGACGAGCGCGGTCGCTCCCTTCTCGGTCGTGAGCGAGCGTCCGAGGCGAAACCAGTGCTCCGCCGGGACGTCTCCCTTCGCGACGGCCACGAAGCTGGCCAGACGCGCCTCCGAAGCGAGGAGGTCGTACGAGGACGAATCGAGCCGGTTCGCTCGTTCGTCGTACCCGATCGAGAAGAGCTTCTTTCTGCTGTCGTACAACAGCCGGAAGTCCATGGCCATCGCCATGTCGTGCGCGGCCTTCTGCAGGGCGTGAAGCCGGCCGGCGTCATCGGGCGAATCGACGCTTCCCTCCGCGATCTCGAGACAGGCCTCCGACAGCGCCAGCAAGTGGCCGGCAAGATTGCCCGAATCCACCGTCGAGACGTACGGAGGATCGAGCACTCTCAGATCGGCGAGATCATACCAGTTGTAGAAATGGCCGCGCGTGCGGCGCATGCGGTGGAGGGAATCGAAGGCACGCTCGAGCCGATCCAGCAGCTCGCCGCGCCCCAGCAGCTCGAGATCGTACGCCGAAACGAGTGAGAGGAGCTGGAGGCCGATGTTGGTCGGAGAGGTGCGTCGAGCCATGACTGGCTCCGGAGTCTCCTGCAGGTTGTCCGGAGCCAGCCAGTGCGTGTCCGCGGTCACGAGGCGGTCGAAGAAGTCCCAGTGAAGGCGCGCGTAGCGGAGGGCAGTATCGCGCTCCTCCGGCGCGAGAGCGCGGTCCCGCTGCCGATGCGGCAGGCTGAGACGATGGGCGAGCTGCGGCGCGATCGTCCACAGAATTCCGACGCCCCCGAGGATGAGCCAACCGCTCGACATGTCGGGGTGAGGGCTCCGCGAGACCGCCAGCGCGCAGAGGAAGAGGACGGACCAGCCGACCGCCACTCCGGGGAGCATCCGCGCCCATACCGCGAGCGGGTTGGTCGGAGCAGTTCGCTCCGCATGCGAGGCCGTCTGCCACTCGAGGAGATGCCGGCGGGAGACCAGAAGCCGTCCGAGAGTGCGACCGATCGCGTCGAGGGCGACGAGAGCCTGATGAGGAAGGAAGATCAGCGAGAGGCCAAGCTGGGCCATCGCGCTTCGGGCATCCCGCCACACGGCGGCGTAGTACGGGGCCCAGGAGAGATTGCGAGGCGGTCGCAGGAGCGCGATCGCGATCGCGGCGGCCCAGGGAGTGGCGAGCGCAACGAGGACGGCGAGCGACCAGAGCGTCGCCGGTCCGGGGAGGATCGTCCACGACGCGAGCCACCAGATCAGCACCGAGACGGGCCAGACACTGCGGCGGAGATTGTCGGCGATCTTCCAGCGCGACACCGTGGAGAGCGGGTTCCGCGTGGCGCCCGACGGTCCGGGCACCCAACGGCCCAGCCAGGGAAGCAGCTGCCAGTCGCCACGTATCCAGCGGTGCTGCCGCCGACTGGCGGTCAGATACCGCGATGGGTAGTCGTCGAACACCTCGACGTCTGTGACCAGACCGGCGCGGGCGAATGCTCCCTCGATGAGATCGTGGCTGAGCAGGGCGTTCTCGGGAAATCGACCCTGTGTGGAGCGCTCGAACACGGCCAAGTCATAGATTCCCTTGCCCGTGAACGTTCCCTCGCAGTAGAGGTCCTGGTACACGTCCGACACGGCCGTCGTGTAGGGATCCACGCCTGGATGGCCGGCGAACATCGTGGCATAGCGCGATCGGTTGGCGCTCTCCAGCGTCACGCTCACTCGCGGCTGCAGGATTCCGTACCCGCGGATGACTCGACCACGCTCGGCGTCGAACTCCGGGCGATTGAGCGGGTGCGCCATCGTGCCGACCAACGTCGCCGCAGCGCCCCGAGGAAGCACCGTGTCCGCGTCGAGCGTGATGACGTATCGCACGCCCGCGAGCCAGGGCGCATCGCCGACCACGATGGTGAAGGCCTCCCGTGCCACACCGAGCAGGTAGGCATTGAAGTCGCCGAGCTTCCCGCGCTTCCTCTCCCAGCCCATCCAGACACCCTCGCGGGGATTCCAGCGCCGCGGGCGCAGGAACGCGTAGAACGGTGGCGAGCTCGCTCCATAGATCTCGTTCAGCGCGCGCACCCCTTCGGCGACCGCGGCGGTGACGTTTGCGTCGTCGTCGAGCGTTTCCCGATCGGCATCCGTGAGATCGCCGAGCAGCGCGAACCGCACCTCGGGATCGCGGTTGGCGAGGTACTGGGCCTCCAGATGGTCGAGGGCATCGCGCACCGCCTCCACGTTTGGCAGGAGGAGCGGCACCGCGACCACCGTTCGATCCGCGGCGGCGACCCCGCTCTCGTAGTCCAGTCGGGGTAGCCGGCCGGGTGGGACGAGCAGCACCACGAGCTGATTCACGACGGCGATGGCGGCTTCGCTCGCAGGAACGAGCGCCAGCAGCGCGGCGGCGATGCGCGCCACGAATCCGACGTCGTCGGGAAGCGGGGAGAGCGCGAGCAGGAGTGCTCCGATCACAGCCGCCGCCAGAGCGCCGAAATAGACCGCGTTCGGATGTCGGAGCGCGCGGCGGCGCATGCGCTCGCGCCAGGTAGTACGGTATCCCATCGCGCTCTCGAGGAGCTCACGACCGTCGTCCACGAGATAGAACCCGACGTGCGACACGCGCTCACGCGGCCCCGGAGCTCGCGTCGCCTCCGCGATGACGATCGCCGCTTCGGCGACATCCGGCTCGCTGCGCCGCGTTCGCTTCGCGATCGCCTCGATCACGTGGCGGTAGCCGTCGCGGGTCTCGAACGTCATGCCGGCGTAGAGTCGCGCCGGATCGCGGCGCAGTACGCTCTCGGTGACGCTCGCCGATTCCACGAAGTCGCGCCAATCGAAGCTGGCCACGCTCCGGAGGCTCGTGATGCTGTTCGCCATCACGAGCTGTGTCAGTGACAGTCCCTGAGTGCTGCGCTGCACCGCCTCCTCGACCGTCATCGCGTCTTCGGCGATCCACTGCTCCAGCCAGAGGAGGGGAGTGAAATCGGCGCGTCGAGTCCGGATCTCGCGGAGGAAGCGCGTCAGAAACGCGGGGGTGAGCTCCGGGGGCTGATTGACGAAAGCTTCCAGCTCGCGTGAGAGGCTGTCGTGACCGGCAAGAGGAGGCTTCCCCTCGGTCACCGGCTCGCCCACTGCGTGTGACCGTGTGTCGCTCGCGATTGCCGCTTCGTGGAAGCGGACGACCCAGCGGTCGGCCTCCTCCGCATCGGTAACGTCCCGAGCGGTGCGGAGCGCCATCCGCCGCACGTTCTCGAGAAGCCCCATACGCAGCATGGCCGGCCACGCCCACAGCTCTCCGAGAGTGAGCGGGACCACCCTCTGGAACTCGCGCATCATGAGGTCGATGTTCTGCCCATCCAGTCGGCCGTCAGTGTGCGCGATGAGCTCGATCGCCAGCTCGTACACCCGCGGGTAGCCGGCCAGCGGCCCGGTGGACAGCTTCGGTAGCTCGTGGTAGTAGCCGCTCGGCATGTTCGCCCGTATCTCCCGGACGTGCTCCAGCACGACGAAGAAATTGTCGAGCAGCCAGGCGCCGGCGGGGCTCATATCCACGCCGGCGCGGCTGGCGCCGACCAGTGTCTCGCGCACCCACGTCAGCACGCGCTCCGTGTCGTCGAGTCGGGCCAGGAGGAGGCCGCGCTCCGGGCGCCGCAGTCGGGGCGTGGCAAGCGGCTCGAGCTGCTGGCCTCTCGCGAGCTGGCGTGCGTGCTCGGCGAGTCGATCCGGACCGAAGAGCTCGCGGCGCAGCGGTCCAACCTGCGCGTCGGCGTCCTGCGGTGGCGGCGCTTCGCCGCTGGTCCGTCGAAACGGGCGCGAGCGTCGCCGCGGGGGCAAAGTGTCCGTATTCACCGAGGGAATGATAAGCGGGATCATCGAGAGGACGTAGCAACAGCGATCGGTCGGGGACGCCGGAACCTGGGAGGAATCACCGCCGTCGCCTCACGAACGGTGCGCTTCACCCCAAGCTACTCGCCCGCGAGATCCCGCCCATGCACCTTGGCGTCGTACTCAAGTCTGGCGGCGGCGCGGTACGGGACTGCGCTCCCCGGCGCGACCACGGATAGGGGAGGTGAGCCATGTGGCGTCTTCTGGGGTTTTTCGGAGCGGCCGGTCTGGCGGCCGGGGCTCTTCTCACGCTCGCGGCCTGTGGAGATTCGCCCAATCCCACTGGCAGCCGCACGATCGCGGACAGGGCCGGGAGCGCTGGCTCGGCCGAGCAGGACGCCGAAGATCGGCGCGGTGACGATCGCAAAGACGACGATGGGGACCGCGCGGGCTTCGCGCGCTTTCGCATTCTCGACGACTGCGACCCGGCAACCTTCAACCTCAGGGTCGGACCAGGAACCTGCGTCGGATCGGGGAAGACGACTTTCACGCAGTTCGTCGCGGAGCTGACCCAGACCGGGATGGCGCGCAAGTGGCGCTTCGTCCCGAGGCGACGCTCCGTGGAGGAGGGCACGACCCTTCTCGCCCGAAACTTGGGGGGCGAGGTGCACACCTTTACCCGAGTGGAGAATTTCGGTGGGGGTATCGTGCCATTCCTGAACACGCTTTCGCGCACCCCGATCGAAGCGCCGGAATGCAAGACGCTCGATAGTGAAGATTTCATTCCGCCGGGCGGCAAGTACAACCTGCCCCTCCCAGGGGTGAAGGATCAGAACATCAAGGTGCAGTGCTGCATTCACCCGTGGATGCGCTCGACTGTACGCGTGGACTGATCGCACCCTGGCTGGTTGGAGTGAGGG